>CAJOHP010000045.1 GCA_905234355.1 uncultured Prevotella sp.
TCCGGGGACATCCTCCACCCCCTGCGGGGACTCCTCCTCCCTTCCATTTTAAGGAGAGAAATTACCCCTATAGGATTGCACTTCTATCTTGAAAGTATAGATAACTTGTACTGTATAGCTTGTTCTACAAGGTGAAGGCCACCGTGGCCATGAGCGTGCGTCCGAGTGTGGGGTAGGGGAAATAAGTGGTGCCTCCTATCTCGTAGGACGTGTTGAGCAGGTTGCTGGCGCTGAGACCCAGTTCGAGCCATTTGGCATAGTTGTATCGCAGGTTCGCGTCGGCGATGACCCGTGTGGGACCGTGGAAGTCGGGATAGTTGGCGCGGCGTCGCTGGTGCACGCGCTCAAGGGTCTGGGTGGTCAGCCTGATGTTGGCCGATGCCCACACCTTGTGACTGTCGCGGCCGAGGAGCTGGCGGGCGACGTTGAGGTTGGCGGTGAAGGCGGGTATGCTGTATATGCTTCCGTCGGCGGTGCTGTAGTCTTCGGCAGAGAGCATCTTGAGGTAGCTCATGGTGAGGCGGGCGTAGGCCTTGGGGGGCTGGTAGAGCAGCTCGGCCTCGGTGCCCCAGGTCTTGAGCCTACCGGAGTTGTGGTATTTTGCCGTGTTGGCGCCGGTGTTCTGTGTGTTGCTGATGATGTCGGTGAGGTGGTTGTAGAAGATGTTGATGTCGTAGGTGAGGTGCCACTCTCGCAGTGTACCTAAGAAGTTGAGCTGTAGCGCCTTCATGTATTCTGGCATGAGATCCTGGCTGCCGGCGTAGGCCGGTGCGGTGTTCTGCCGGTAGAAGTAGGGTGCGTCGACGAATGACCTGGCGTAGGACAGCTTGATGCTGAGGGGGGCGCTGTGTGTATAGACGATGGCCAGTCGTGGGGAGAAGGCGTCGATGTGTGTGCGGTTGACGCGGTACTTGTTGTCGTAGCGCAGTCCTGCGTTGAGGATGAACTTCGATGAGAGGTAGTGCTTGGCCTGCACGAAGTAGGATGTGCTCTCCTCACTGCCGGTGCGTATGTAGTTGTTGGGCTCGGCGAGGTAGCTGCTCACGGTGTTATAGTCCTTTCCGATGAGCGAGTAGGTGTCGTGCAGGGTGAAGTGCTCGTATTGTGCGCCGAAGAGCACGTTGCCGTGCATGCCTGCGAGGCGGTAGTTGGCATCGGCGCGGGCCATGAGCCCTAGGGTGTACTCGTCCCAATAGGTGTCCTGCGACGTGCCGAGCCAGAGTATGGGATTGTCGGTGTCGGCGGTGCCGTCGGGCCTGACGCTGTACTGCACCATGCTGTCGGAGACGACGGCATAGTCGTCGAACCGTATCCAGTCGCCATAGGCCGTGACGCTGAAGTTGAGCCGGGTAGTCTCTTTGGAGTAGCCTAGCTCGAGGTGCGTCTCGTCGATGGTATAGCCGGGTGTGTGTCCGTTGAGCTTGCGGTATTGGTCGTAGTCGTAGGTCTCGCCGTACCAGGAGTAGGGTGGCACCTGCTTGCTGCTGCGCCGGTCGAGCGCGAGGGAGAAGTCGTGCAGGTGCATGTTGAATCCCAGGTCGTAGGAGGGCCGTCCCTCGTATTTCCCGATGTGGGCGTAGCTGTCGTGGTTGGTGTTGGTGTAGTCGGTGTGAGCCGGTGTGAGGATGTCCTTGCCTTTTGAGCTGTAGAAGGCTCCCCAGGCCAGCACGTCGGCTCCGAGCAGTGTTGTGCCCGCCACGATGTCGCCGCGGTGTGTGTTGTAGGAGCCGTAGCCGTAGCGTGCCTTGACGCCGTCGACGGCCGACCCCTTGCGGGTGATGATGTTGACCACGGCAGTGAGTGCCACGTTGCCGTAGAGCGACGATGCCGGTCCGCGGAGCACCTCGATGTGGTCTATCTTCTCATAGCTGAAGGCGTAGCTCAGCCGGCCGTTGTTGGTCGAGCGGGCGTTGAGGCGGTGTCCGTTCTCCATGATGAGGATCTTCTCCTGTCCCACGTTGTAGACGCCGTGCATGGCCACGTTGGGCGATGCGTAGGTGCTGACCAGGCTTATGCCAGGCACGTAGTAGGCGAGTATGGTGCCCAGGTCGCAGTGGAATCCCAGCTGGTCTATCATCTCGCGCGTGATGAAGGTGACGGGCACCGGTGCCTCGTTGATGGTCTCGACCTGGCTCGAAGCGGTGGTCACGGTAATGCTCTGTCCCGTCTTCAGTCTGTCAATGATGTCGCTGAAGCGTGCCGGGTCTTGCGTGGAGTAGTAGAAGGGATTGGCACTGAGAAGCATGCGTGCGTAAGCCTCGGTGCTCTCCATGTCGTCTTGTCCGAGGTAGCAGAGTGCGATGAGGCGGTAGGCGCGTTCGCGCAGGCTGCCCTTAAACTGCTCGGTGTCGGCCGTGAGCAGTTGCAGTGCCTTGTCTATGCGGCCTATCTGGTACTGCTGTTCGGCTGTGGCTACGAGCTGGCGTGGCGACGAGGCGTCCTGTGCCGTGGCTCCGGCGGCGGGCAGGAGGCTGAGGAGCATCGCTATGATGAGGTGGGGTAGGGTGTTGGTAGGCATGTTCGTTTGTGGTTTGTTGCGGCGGAGTGTTGTCGCACAGGGTGGCATCGGCGCGCTGGGGAGCGTGCCGCACACGGCGGGCTATCTGGTGCGTGCGGGCAAGGTGATGGTGAAGGTGGTGCCCTGTCCTTCGGCCGAGGTGAAGGCGAGGGAGCCTCCGTGCTTGTTCTCGACGATGTCGCGTGTGATGGCCATGCCGAGTCCTGTGCCTTTGCCTATGGGCTTGGTGGTGAAGAAGTCTTCGTAGAGTCGCTGCTTGACTTCGTCGGTCATGCCCTCGCCGTTGTCGGCAATGCTGATGGTGAGCATGGCGTCGGGCGAGAGTGCTACGCTGACGTCGAGCTGCGGCTGGTAGTCGTCGGTGGTGAGCCGCTGCTGTTTTTCCCAAAGGGTATAGCAGGCATTGCTGACGAGGTTGAGCACGGCGCGGCTCAGGTCCTGTGGTATGACCATGATGCGTGGCAGGTCCGGCTGATAGTGCTCGTGTATGCTGGCGTTGAAGCCCTTGCAGTTGGCGCGCATGGCATGGTAGGCCAGCCACACATACTCCTTGACGATGTGTGCCACGTCGCTGGGCATGAACTCGCCAGCCTTGCCGCGTGAAACGAGCAGTATGCCCTGTATGATGCTGATGGCGCGCTCGCCGTGCTCGGCAATCTTGGAGAGGTTGTCGTGCAGGTCGGCCATGATGTCGGCCGCCTCCTCGCGGTCGTCGTCGGGCAGCCGGTCGGCATTGTCGGCCACGATGCTGTCGAGGTCGTCGAGCAGTTTGGCCGACATCTTACTGAAGTTGATGACGAAGTTCAGCGGGTTTTGTATCTCGTGGGCGATGCCTGCGCTGAGCATGCCCAGTGATGCGAGCTTCTCCTGCTGTTGCAGCTGATGTTGCAGTGTTTCTACCTGTTTCTCCATATCGTTGGTTTGCTTGTTCTACTGGGGTTGCATGCCCGTCTTGAGTGTGATGGTGAATCGTGTGTGCTCGTCTTTGACGGACTCCACGTGTATGTCGCCCCCATGGTTTTGTGCGACCTCGCGGCTGAGGTAGAGTCCCACGCCCGAGGCCTCGCCTGTGGTCTTGGTGGTGAAGAAGGGGTCGAAGACCTTGTCGATGATGGTGGGCTCGATGCCTATGCCGTTGTCGTCGATGCTGACGGTGACGTTTTGGCCATCTGTACTTACGTCGAGCGCTATCTCGGGCTTGTAGTCGGTGCGCTGTGCTTTTTTCACCACGGCGTAGACGGCGTTGGCGAGCATGCTCATGATGGCCTTGCTTATCTGTTCGGCATTGCCCTGCATGGACAGCTCGTCGTAGGGGCAGTTCAGCGTGAGCGCGATGTGATGGGTGCTGATGTCGCCGGCGTGGTACTGCTGCACCATCTGCATGTCTTGCCGCAGCACGGCGGCCAGGTCCATGGCGGCGATGCCTCCCGAGCGGTCCTTGAGCATCTCCTCCATGGCTTTGAGCGTGCGGGTGGTGTTCTGTCCGTGCTCGCAGACCTTGTCGAGGTTGGTGTGGAGCATGCCGAGCACGTCGAGCGTGTCTTCGTAGTTGTCGGCGTCCATGGTGTCGCGCTCGTCGTCGATGTTCTGCTGCAGGTCCTTCACCAGTCCCTCGGAGAGCTTGGCGAAGTTGTTGATGTAGTTCAGCGGGTTGAGTATGCGGTCGATGAGTCCCTGTGTGAGCTTACCCACGGTGGCCATTTTCTCCTGTCTGATGAGCTCGTGCTGTGCCTGTCCCAGCTCTTGGAGTGCCTTCTCGAGGCTGACCGACTTCTCCTCTATTTCGTTTTTCTGCCGCACCACCTCGGCAGTGCGTTCCTGCACGATGCTCTCGAGCTGCTGCTTCTCGCGCTCGAGCCGCCTCAGTCTCATGCGCATGATAGCCGCCACGAGCAGTGCGGCGAGCACGAGGTAGAGCAGCATCATGTACCACCTCATGTAGAAGGGGCGTGCAATGGAGAAGGCGAGTGTGGCTGCGTCGGTGATGTCGCCCGCGGCGGTGAGTGCCTGCACCTCGAAGGTGTAGTCGTCGCTGGCCAGTCCGGAGAAGACGGCCTGCGTGGCTGCCGACCAGGCTGTCCATGAGCCGCTGGCTGTGCCGGTGCTGAGGCGGTAGCGGTAGAGCGTCTTTCCCACGAGTGGAGCATGGTCGGTGGCGAAGGTGAAGCGCAGGTGGCGCTCGTCGCTGCCGAGTGTGGGCAGCTCGGCGGGCATGGTGCCCACGCCGCCCCAGAGCACGCTGTCGGCTCCGAGGCTCACGGAGCGAATGAGCATCTTTGGCTTGGCGGTGAGGGCGGGATCGGCCATGTCGGTGCGCAGGACCACGGCGCCGTAGTCGGCGCCTATCCACAGCTGGTTGGCGTTGTGCAGAAGTGCCTGTACCACGTAGCCGGCCAGAGGGCGCAACTGCCGGGCGCTGATGGTGGTGAGGCTGTGTGTCATGGGCGAGAGGGCGCGCCCCTCGTTGTTGGTGATCCATGTGCAGCCCTGCGGGTCGGTGTGGGAGAACTGGGGGTAGGGTATGGGTTTGACGGCATTGGCGCTGATGGTCATCACCTCGGTGGCGGTCTTCACCAGCGTGGCCGGCATGGTCTGGTCGGCATCGGGCTGCACCCTCACCACCTCTTTATTATTATGGGGCTTCTTCCACACCTGTCCGTAGATGGTCTGCAGCCAGATGACACCAGTGCGGTCTTGGTATATCTTGGTGACCTTCTCTACGTTGCTCACTTTTACGGGCTGTCTGCCGTTGGCGTAGTAGAAGAGTCCGTCGAGCTCGCCGGCGTAGAATCCGCCGGGCTGTGGCAGCACGCAGAGGGTATTGCCGCTGCTGAGCTGCTGCACGCTGTGGTCGTGGGCCATGCGGTAGACGCCGTTGCTTGTGGCCAGGAGTAGTCCGTCGGGCTGGGTGAGTATCTGCCAGCAGGTGTGGTTGACGGCTTCCACGGGGGTGAAGGTGAGTCCCTGCTTGCGGTAGAGTCCGTTGATGGTGCCGGCATAGACGGTGCCGTCCATCTGTCCGAGAGCGAAGACCTCGCCTCGGAGTCCTTCGGCCGCAGTGTAGCGCATGTAGGCTGAGGGCAGGGCCATGGCGAAGATGCCCTTCTCGGTGGCACCCCAGAGCAGTCCGTGGCCGTCGTAGGCTATGCTGTTGACGTTGTCGGAGCAGAGTCCGTTCTGCTCAGTGACGTGGTGCAGTATATGGCCGAGCGTGTCTTTCACCACGATGCCGTTGTCGGTGGCCAGTGCGGTGAGCCCGTGGCCAATGTATGCCTGTTGCTTCATCTGCAGGCCGTCGTCGCCGGTTGCCGTCGGTGGGGCGTCGGTGTGTGGCAGGACGGTGAGTCGGCTGCCGTCGAGGGCGTAGGTTTTGCCGTCGCTCATCCGCAGGCGCAGCTGTCCGTGGTCGCTCCGGATGTGCTCCACCTCTCCCTGCACGGCGCCAGGCTTGCTGGCCTCGTGGAGCTGCAGCAGTCCGCGGGCGTCGGCCTTGAGGTAGCCTATGTAGTTGTAGCCTCCAGCCCAGATGGTGCCGTGGTCGTCGCGGCAGAGTGCGGTGACGCGTGTGATTTTTGGCGTGTGTATGACTCGCCACTCCGCCTTGTCGTAGTAGAGCAGTCCCTCGAAGTTGGCCACGTAGACCATGCCGTCGTCGGTGGCCACGATGCTGAAGTTGCGGTTGTGGGCACCATAGTCGGCAGCGCTGAAGTTTCGCAGGAAGGGCGTCTGTGCCCTGGCTGTGAGTCCGAGCAGCAGGGCGATGGCTAGGAGCATGCGCCTGACGTGCGGGCTGAGCCTGCCGCTCTTGTTGCTGTATGGGTGATATGCCGGTGTAGTCATGTCTGGCTGTATGGGGGGTTACTGTTCCACAAACTGCTCGTAGGGCACGTTGGGGCCTATGTAGTAGTTCCACTCCTCGACGGTGAGGTTGCGGCGCAACTTGGTCTTGATGGCGTCCACCATCGAGGGCACGTCGATGAGCGTCTGGGTGTATTCTCCATGGTAGTCGCCTGCCACGACAGCATGCTTGGCCTGACTGAAGATGAAGTCTTGTATCCATGCCCTGGTGGTGAAGACGGGCATGGGTTCTATCTTCTCCTCGGTCACGGGCCATAGGTAGAGTGCCCCGTCGTAGGCCGAGGAGTAGAGCCGCTGTCCGATGAATCGGAGTCGTGAGATGCGTGACAGGTGTCCCACGAGTGTGCGGCGCTTGCCCTGCCTGTCGGTGAGGAAGATGGTGCCGTCGGTCATGCCGTATGCTTCGTATTCGTCGTCGTCGCTGCATGCGTAGGCGGTGACGGTGCCGCTGACCGGCACGTTGCGCCTGCTGATGTTGTCGATTGCGCTGACGGTGTGCATGCCTTGTGTCTGGTCGAAGAGCACGGGTGTGGTGCCGCAGCGCCCGATGGCTATGACCCTGAAGGGCAGTGTGCGTGAGTGGGTGACGGTGCTGCTTGTCACATCGAAGAGGGCCAGCTGGCTTTCTCCCACGACGAGCAGCTCGGTGCCGCTCAGCCGGAGCACGCCCATGGGCCTGACGATGCCGGGTATGGGCACGACGGTGGTGGTGACGCCGTTGCTCACGGCCAGGTGTCCTGTTCGGCTGACAGCTACGATGGTGCCGTCGTCGGCCACGGAGACGTCGCGGAAGTCGTAGCTCTTGTCGCTGATGAGCATGTTGTTCTCCTGCTTGCCGTTGTTGCTGTGGGTGAGGAGCATCTCGCCGAAGTTGCTCACGCCCACGAAGGCCTGTCTGTCGCCTGGCAGGGAGATGAGTGCGGTGACGGCGCCGTTGAGCATGGGTGTGGTCTTGACGCTCTGGCTGGCATCGCTGAGTGCCCGGAAGACGGCGGGGTTGAACATGTCGCCTCCGTATCTGGTGGTAAATCGGTGCGCGGCATAGGCCAGCAGGTCGGCCACGTCGGTCTTGCCTGCCTGATACTGTGTCGAGGCGAGCGAGGCGAGCGATCGTCCCAGTGCGATGTAGCTGAGCGTGTCGGCCACGCGTTTGGCCTGTTCGGCTTGTGCCCGCTGCTGCTCGGCCACGTGGCGCTGCTGTTCGGCCGTGCTTTGCGCCTCTTGTGCGCTGCGCTGTGCGGCCACGGCCTGTGCCTCGGCGGCGAGGGCGTTTTGGCGCTCTTGCTCCGAGCGGTGCCTCATCTCGTTGGCCACGCGCGTCTGCTGCACGGCCTCCTCGCGTTGCTCGTCGCTGATGGCTTTCTGCTGGTAGGCGATGTCTTCCATCTGGGCGCTGATGCTCTGCAGCACGGCGGCGCGCTTCTCCTTCTGGCTCAGCTCGTCCAGCTGTGCCTGCAGGTCGCGGTTGGCAGCCCGCTCCTGGGTGTAGAGCAGGCCCGTGGTCAGGCATCCCGCGCCCAGCAGTAGTGCGGCAGTGCTTGCGGCTACGGCAGCTTTGGTCTCTCTGTTCATGCCTTTCGCTTGAATGCCATCAGGGTGATGTCGTCGCTCTGCTCGGCCCCTTGTGCAAACTGCTGCACGCTGGCCAGCTGTCCATCGACGATTTCGCGGCATGTGCAGCTGTCCTTTCCGGCCAGTTGCTGCAGCATGCGCTCCTCGCCATAATCCTCAAACTGGGTGTTGAAGGCTTCGTTCACACCGTCGGTGTAGAGCAGCAGCGTGTCGCCCACGCCCATCTGCAGGGTGCCCTCGGCATAGTCCATGCCGGCTATGGCGCCCACCATGCAGTTGGTGCTCGGGGACAGTGGCTCCACGGTGCCGCCGGCCTTGATGAACATGGGGGCGTTGTGGCCAGCGTTGCAGTAGGTCACGAGGCCCGTGCGCAGGTGGTAGATGGCATAGAAGACGGTGACGAACATGCAGTCGACGGACTCTTCGGCCAGCAGGTCGTTGGCTCTGGCCATGCATGCCCCGGGTGCTCCTCCCTGCATGCCTATGGTGCGTATGAGCGTGCGGCTGACGGCCATGAAGATGGCGGCGGGTATGCCCTTGCCGCTCACGTCGGCCACGATGAGTCCTATGCGGTCTTTGTCTATGCGGAAGAAGTCGTAGAAGTCGCCGCCCACGTTCTTGGCCGGTATCATCAGAGCGGCCAGGTCCAGCTCGTGCTCGTTCTCGGGAAAGGGAGGGAAGACGCGCGGCAGGATGGCCTGCTGTATCTCGCCTGCCACGGCCAGGTCGGTCTTGAGCGACTCGAGCTGTGTGTGCTCCTTCTCCATGCGCTTGATGTAGTCTATCTGCTCGATGGCCTTCTCAATGGTGAGGGCCAGGTCGTCCAGGTCGATGGGCTTCGTGGCAAAGTCGAACGCGCCGTTGTTCATCGCCGTGCGGATGTTGCCCATGTCGCCGTAGGCGCTCACCATGATGCACTTCAGGGCGGGGTTGCTCAGCTCGTTGACCTTGGTCAGCAGGGTCAGACCATCCATCTCGGGCATGTTGATGTCGCTCAGGATGATGTCGATGTCTTTCTGCTTGAGCAGCAGGGTGAGGGCCTCCAGGCCATTGTGGGCAAAGTAGAACTCGTATTCGCCTTTCCTTATCTTGCGGCGGAAATACTGGGTGAGCAGCAGCTCGAGGTCCATCTCGTCGTCTACGCTCAGAATCTTTACTGGGTTCATCTGTTTAGTGTCGTTTGCTTGATTTTCGCGCAAAGTTAGGCATAATCTGTGAAATAGCAAAACATTTTTCCTTTTTTTTGGCTCACAGGAGTCATCGGATATGTGTACCGGCGTAGCCTCCCGACACATCCCATAGCCTCTATCCGACCGACTTGGCAAGGAGCCTTTCTGTCTGTTGCCGCTTCGCTTATCGCAGAACTTACTTGGAAAAAAACACAGCCGTAGACAATAAAAGGCGGAAAGCCTCGTTATTCATACTGTATATACAAGCAACAGACAGCAATGATAGAATACATTAGGGGCGAGCTCACAGAGCTGTCGCCCGCACTTGCTACGGTAGAAGCCGGTGGCGTGGGCTACGGACTAAGCATCTCGCTCAACACCTATAGCGCCATACAGGGTAAGAAGGAGGTGAAGCTCTACGTCTATGAAGCCATTCGCGAAGACGCCTATCTGCTCTACGGCTTTACTAATAAGAAGGAACGCGAGATGTTTGAGTTGCTCATCAGTGTCAGCGGCGTGGGTACCAACACGGCGCGCATGATGCTCTCGGCCATGACCGTGAGCGAGCTGTGCAACGCCATCTCCACAGGCAACGAGAAGCTCATCAAGGGCATCAAGGGCATCGGCAAGATGACCGCCCAGCGCATCATTGTCGACCTGCGCGACAAGATTGTGGCCCTCGGCATTGCCGATGAGATACCCGCCGGCGGCGCCATGGCTGTGCCCGTCGACACCCAGGTGCGCGACGAGGCTGTGGCGGCACTCACCATGCTTGGTTTCTCACCCGCCCCCACGCAGAAGGTGGTGGTGCAGATCTTGCAGGAGCAGCCTGACCTGCCCGTAGAGCAAGTCGTGAAACTAGCCCTCAAACAGATAAAGTAGTGTAGGTCCCCATAAGTCTCATAGGTCTCATGGACCCCATAAGTCCTATAGGCCACATAAGCACCATAAGCCCCAGAAAAAAGCAACCAGCGATGAAGCAACTCCGCAGCATCTTATCCCGCTTAGCGCGACTCGTCTCCTCAGGGAGTGGGTTGCCTCTGCTTGTTGTGCTGCTCGTGAGCCTCACAGCGCTGGCCACCCCGCCCCAGGATGACAATCGGCGGCGCAAGACGACCACCGGCGATAAACCCGTGGTGCAGGGCGACCGCACCCTAGGCGGCCAGAACGGCACGCCCCCGCAGATGCCCGCCCGACAGGGCACCGCTCCCCGCCAGGGCACTGCCACGCCGGGCGGCACCTCAGCCGCCACAGTGCCCGGCGGTACGGCCGCAGGCACGCAGCGAGAGGGCGTGAAGGCACAGCCCAAAGGCGTGGTCGACGAAGACCTCGTGCCCGACTCGCTCGTGCACTCACGATGGCCCGTGCAGCGCACCGCTCCACTGACCGTTGCCGACCTCGACACCACCTCACTCGACCTCCGCATGCCCGACAACCTCAAGCAGCAGGCCGAGTACGACGACTCATTGGGTATATATTATATAGGTACGAAGATAGGCGACCACTACGTCACCACCCCCGTGATGATGACCCCGCAGGAGTACATGCGATGGAGCGAGCGCAGGGCACGCGAGCTCTACTTCCGCATGAAGGACGCCGAAAACGTGGCGGCAAAAGGCAAGGAGAAGTTCGACTTCACCGACATGAAGTTCGACCTCGGACCGGCCGAGAAAATCTTCGGCCCCGGCGGCGTGCGCATCAAGACGCAGGGAACGGCCGAGCTGAAGGTGGGCATGACCATGAAGGACATAGACAACCCCTCGCTGCCTATACGCAACCGTAAGACCACCGCCTTCGACTTCGACGAGAAGGTCAACCTGAGCCTCAACGGCAAGGTGGGCGATAAGGTGAACATGAACCTGAACTACAACACCGACGCCACCTTCGACTATGACACAAAGAACCTCAAGCTGCGCTACGAAGGCAAGGAAGACGAGATTATCAAGCTCGTGGAAGGCGGCAACATCTCCTTCCCCTCCAACAACTCTCTCGTGCACGGCGCGTCGCAGCTCTTCGGACTGCGCACCGACCTGCAGTTCGGCAAGCTCAAGCTGCAGACCGTCGTCTCGCAGAAGAACACCACGTCGAAGAGCGTCTCGTCGAAAGGCGGCGTGCAGACCGCACCCTTCGAAATAGACGCCGTGCAGTATGAGGAAAACCGCCACTTCTTCCTCTCCCACTACTTTCGCGACACCTACGACAAGGCCATGAGCACGCTGCCCAACCTCACCACCGGCGTGAAGATAAACCGTGTGGAGGTGTGGGTCACCAACAAGACCGGCACCACCACCGACACCCGCAACATCGTGGCCTTTGCCGACCTGGGCGAGGGCACGCACATCAGGAACAGCTACTGGAGCGGCAACGGCGCCGTGCCGTCCAATCAGGCCAACAACCTCTACGCCACGCTCATCAGCCGTGTGGGCAGCGAGCAGCGAGGCATCGACGACATCACCGCACAGATAGAGGGCATGAGCGAGCTCACCGGAGGCACCGACTACGAAAAGCTGGCCAGTGCACGGCGGCTCTCGTCGAGCGAATACACACTCAACTCTGCCCTGGGATACATCTCGCTGAAGACAGCACTGCAGACCGACCAGGTGCTGGCCGTGGCATTTGAATATACCTATGGCGGACAGACATTCCAGGTGGGCGAGTTCTCCACCGACCTCACACAGACAGACAAGGCCATCTTCGTCAAGGCACTCAAGAATACCAGCAACAACCCGCAGCAGGCCAACTGGAACCTGATGATGAAGAACGTCTACTTCCTTGCGCAGACCGTGGAGAAGGAGAAGTTCCGCATGGACATCAAGTACCAGAGCGACACCACGGGCACCTACCTGAGCTATCTGCCCGTGGAGCAGATTAAGTCCATACCCCTGCTGAAACTCATGGGACTGGACCGTCTGGACAACAACATGAAGCCCCATCCTAACGGGCAGTTTGACTTTGTCAATGGCTACACCATCGACAACGGGCGCATCTTCCTGCCCTCGGCCGAGCCCTTCGGCGACTATCTGCGCAGCTATCTCCAGCAGAAAGGACTGGGACATCTGGCCGACACCTACTGCTTCGACGAGCTCTACGACTCCACCCTCACCGTGGCCAAGCAGATAGCCGAGAAGGACAAGTACATGCTCACCGGACAATACAAGGGACACTCGGCCAACGTCATCTCACTGGGCGCCTACAACGTGCCGCAGGGCTCGGTCGTCGTCACTGCTGGCGGTGTCACACTGCAGGAGGGCAGCGACTACTCCGTGGACTACTCTGCCGGTGAGGTGACCATACTCAACCAGAGCATCATCGATGCAGGCACCAACGTCAACGTCTCGCTCGAGTCCAACACAGAGTATGCCATGCAGCGCAAGACCATGTTCGGCGTGAACTGGGACTATCAGTTTAACAAGAACTTCGCCCTCGGCGGTACCCTCCTCCACCTGCACGAGCAGCCACTCACCAGCAAGGTCTCGATGGGCGAGGAGCCGCTCAGCAACACCATCTGGGGACTCAACCTCAACTGGAAGCAGGAGTCGCAGTGGCTCACCAATATGCTCGACAAACTGCCCCTGCTGCACCTCACACAGCCATCCAGCATCAGCTTCACAGGCGAGTTCGCACAGCTCATCACCGCCACAGCCAGCGGCACACAGGACAACGCCTCCTACATCGACGACTTTGAGA
>CAJOHP010000046.1 GCA_905234355.1 uncultured Prevotella sp.
ATGCGCGTGGGGTCGAGCTTCAGGGCCGCGCCCATCGATGAGTAGAGCGTCACGCCCGCGTCGGTAGCCGTGCGGATGAGCAGCGCCTTGTCACGGAGCGAGTCGATGGCGTCGACCACATAGTCGTAGCTGCCTATGCCGAAGCTGTCGGATGTCTCCTCACAGAAGGTGCGCTGCAGCGCCAAGACCTCGGCATGGGGGTTGATGGACAGCAGGCGCTCACGCAGCACCTCGACCTTTGGACGGCCCACGGTCTGCGTGGTGGCCATGAGCTGGCGGTTGATGTTGGAGGGGCACACCACGTCGCTGTCGACGATAGTGAGCCGACGGATGCCCGTGCGCACCAGGCCCTCAGCACACCACGACCCCACACCGCCCACACCGAAGACGATGACACGCTTGGCGGAGAGGCGGCTCATCGTCGCGTCGCCCAGCAGCAGTTCGGCCCGCTGCAAGATGGATTGTTCGCTTATCATACGGATGCAAAGGTACGGCTTTTTTCGGAATTTCCTCATAAATTATCCCAATAAATATATGGCGGTTGAGCTTTTTTTCCGACCCACGCCTGCGACAGACCCCCGGCTACTGACGCTGAACCTACGGTTGAAAATATGTTGTTCCAATTCTGCTGAACAGTTTTTGCTTTATGCCTGTCCGAACACCACGCAGGGTGTTACGCCGTAGGGACGGGCTTTATGCCTGTCCGAACACCACGCAGGGTGTTACGGCGGGTGGCACAGACACCTAGAAGGACGTAATACACAAAAAAAACTGGGTACAACAAATAGGACAGCCTACTACAGAACAGGGAAACAAAAAATCCCGCTCCGACCGAAGTCTTTGCGGGATTCATAATGAAAGGAGGAGTGGTGCCTCCAGGAATCGAACCGGGGACACACGGATTTTCAGTCCGATGCTCTACCATCTGAGCTAAGGCACCTCCGTGTTGCGCACGATTGCTCGTTTGCGGGTGCAAAGGTACTCATTTTATTTCAAACACAAGCAAGTACACCGAGGAAATCGCACCGTCTTAACGTTTTTTAAGAAACACGACACTTAAACGCCTATTTCAGCGGGTTCCACCCCTGTGCCTTCAGCTCAAACTCACTGCCGTCTCGGCAGACGAGCACATGTCCGAACTTAGCCTGGGTGATGTGGCCGATGAGGTGCACGTCGGCTATCTCGCGCACCTTGTCCAGGTCGCCTATGGGCACGGTGAAGAGCAGCTCGTAGTCCTCGCCGCCGTTCAGGGCGCAGGTGGTCACGTTCATCTCCATCTCTTCGGCCATGACGGCCGTCTGATAGTCTATGGGCAGCTCTTTCTCGAAGATGCGGCACCCCACCCCACTCTGCTTGCAGATGTGCAGCAGCTCGCTGGAGAGGCCGTCGCTCACGTCCATCATGGCCGTGGGCCTGACGCCTGCCTGCCGGAGACGCTCCACGATGTCGCCGCGGGCTTCGGCCTGCAGCTGCCGCTGTATGAGGTATTCCTTGCCGATGAACTCGGGCTGGAAGTCGTCGAAGGTCTTGGCCTCTTCTCTCAGTCGGGCCACAAGGGCATCGTCGCCGGCCTCGCGGGCTGCGGTCATCTTCTTGTTCCAGTCCTTTATCTGCTCATAGAACACGCTCTTCTCACGCTCCAGCAGCTGCAGCCCCATGTAGGCAGCACCCAGGTCGCCCGAGACGCAGACCAGGTCGGTGTCGCGGGCACCATGCCGGTAGACGATGTCCCCCTGTCGTGCCTCGCCTATGCAGGTGATGCTGATGGCCATGCCGGTATAGCTGCTGGTGGTGTCGCCCCCCACGATGTCGACGCCCCACTTGTCGCAGGCCAGCCGCAGACCTTCGTAGAAGAGCTCCACATCCTCTACGGTGAAGCGCTTGGAGAGTGCCAGCGACACGGTCAGCTGTCGCGGCGTGCCGTTCATGGCAAAGATGTCGCTGATGTTGACCATCGCCGACTTATAGCCCAGGTGCTTCAAGTCGATGTATGTCAGGTCGAAGTGCACGCCCTCCATGAGCATGTCGGTGGTGACGAGCACCTCGCTGTCGGGATAGTGCAGCACGGCACAGTCGTCGCCCACGCCGTAGCGCGTCGACGCATTCTTCTTCTCAAGGTCTTTGGTGAGACGGTCTATCAGTCCGAACTCGCCCAGCTGTGATATGTCCATGTATAAATATATAATAATGTATAGGCAATACAAAAGTCGGAATAAAAACCGAACCGTGCAAGCGATTAAGCAAAATTAACGCAAAATAAAGGAAATAGGGTGCTCGCCCGCGTTCCCAGAGTTGGCTGCAAAGGTACGAAAAGTTTGTGAATTATTCTTCGTATTTAGAAAAAAGAGGAAGATTAGCAAAAAAAATGGAAGAGCCGTTGCGTAAGAATTTCGTTTCACTGAGTAAAAAAAACAACAAAAAAAACTTGATATTCAGAAAAAATCACTATCTTTGCCACGATAAATGTAACTGACCGTAAAAGAGACGACTGCCGCAAGGACATGCAGACAGTCAGACTACACACCTGAAACAACAAACAAAAATTACTATGGCATTAATTGATCATGCTAACTTCGATTTCGAAGGACAAAAAGTGTTTGCCTACGAGTATCCGGAGAAGAACCTGTCGTCGAACACACAGCTCAACGTGCGGCCTGGCCAGGAAGCGCTGCTTGTGCTGGGCGGGCGCATAGACCAGAAGTATCCCCCCAACGGCGCGCGCCCTTACACGCTCGACACGGCCAACCTGCCCGTGGTGCGCAAGCTCTTCGGCATACCCTTCGGCGGGAGCAACCCCGTGCTGGCCGCCGTATGGTTCATCAACAAGGCCGACCTGGTGGACATGGACGTGACCACCCAGACCTTCCTGCTCAAAGACCCCACGAAGCCGCAGGGCTTCCCCGCCATCGCCACGGTGACCATGGGCCTGCAGGTGGAGCAGGCCGAGCCCTTCTTCCTGAAGCTGGTCAACGGCAACCCGATGTTCACCGCCCACGACATGACGGCCGCCCTGCAGGGACGCATCACCCGCGTGGTGTCGGAGAGGATAGCACAGGTGGTGGACCAGCTCGGTCTGAGCGTGGCCGACGTGAGCGCCAGGCTGAGCCTCATCTCGCAGCAGGCACGCGACCTGTGCAGCACGTTCATCGCCGAATGGGGACTGCGGTTTGCCGACTTCAACGTGCGCATCACCCAGGACACGAGCAAGGAGGGCCTGATGATGGCCAGCGGCTTCGGTACCGACCGCGAGACGTTTGAGCGGCAGCGCGTGCTCGACATACAGGAAAGCGCCATCAAGAATCTGTCGGGCGGCGACAACGGCCTGCTGGGCGCTGTGCTCGCCATGGGCATGGCAGGCTCACTGGGTGGCGGAGCAGCACGCACCGCACCCACAGCGCAGCCCGGCATGCAGCAGCCCATGGCAGCAGGCATGCAGCAGGCCCCCACATCGCCCAACGCCCACATGGTCTTCTGCGGCAACTGCGGCAAGAAATACGACGCCGCGACTGCCGCCCACTGCCCTGCCTGCGGCAAACAGTACTTCCCCTGCCCCAAGTGCGGGTCGGACAACCTGCCGTCGGCACGACGCTGCGTCAACTGCGGTGCCACACTCAGCACCCAGGCCCCGGCTGGGGCCACCTTCTGCACACGATGCGGGGCACAAGTGCCCGAGGGGGCCAACTTCTGTCCGAAGTGCGGCAACAAGATAGTATGAAACAAAAAAAACGTAAGCGACAATGAACATAAAGACATCGGGAATAATCGTTTGGCTGATGGGCGTGGCACTCATCGTGGCGTTGTGCATCATGGTGGCCGAACACTTCATCGACTCACGCGTGCTGTGGCTCGACGGCGTAGTGGCCGTAGCAGCCTATAGTGTAGCGCTCTACAGCTTCACCGGGCTCTTTCGCAGCACCGGTGAGTTTGCGGCCGACATGCCCGCCTTGGGCGTAAACATCTATACCTCGAGTGCCTACGTACTGATGGCCGTAGCAGGCATCGTGGCCGGGCTGGCCGTGCCGCTGGCCTTCAAGTGGCAACTGCTGCTGCAGGGCGCCTGCATCTTCGTGCTCGTGGGCGGCATGCTCACAGGCATCATGGCCGGTCAGCGTCTCGACACCGTTGCGGCCACAAACCAGCAGCGCCACCAGGCCACCGACCTGCTTGCACAGCAGGCCCAGCTGATGAAGATGCAGGCACTCAGTGCCGACGCCGAGGTGCAGGAGGCCATCGGCCGCCTGGCCACCGGCATCGGCATGATCACGCCCAGCCAGTCGGCCCTGGCACGACAGGCTGAGGAGCAGCTGGCCGCCAGCATGAGCACCATAGCAAGACTGGCCGCCACCGACAAGGACGCGGCACTGCAGGAGACAGAGCGGGCCACGGCACTGCTCAAGCAGCGAATGAATACATACTGAAAAAACTACCTAACAACAACAAAAATATACCAATGACTTATGAAAGGAAGAATTTTTGAATCATCAATGGACGTCTGTCAAGACCAGGCGAACCTGCTCTTCGACTTCTACCTGAATGCAGCCCAGAAGATAGTAGACCAGGAAGACGACATCGACCGCCGCACAGAGGCTATCGACAACGAGATAGCCGAGATAAAGCAAGACGGAGCCAACGTGCAACGCGACTACATCATCGCCGGTGCTGCAGCCGTAGTGGGCATCGCGCTGGCTGCCATCCTGCACCCCATAGTGGTGGGCATCGCCGTGATAGTGGGCGCCGCCGGATGGGCCTTCAAGACATGGAAGACGAGCAAAGACGTGGACTCACGCGTGGCCCAAAAGGAAGAGGAGCGCGTGCAGGTGGCGGCCGAACGCGAAAAAATCTTCCGCGACTACCGCGTGTCAAAGATGGGCGTGGTCTACGTGCCCGTGGCCCGCAAGATGCCATTCAACGACAAGGGCGTGGTGGTCGACTACACCGGTTCCTCACCCCGCTCAAGCATCAACCTGCAGGTGGCCAACAATCCCGACGCCCTCGTCCAGACGCTGAAAGACCTGGAGAGCCTGTCGACCGAAGCACCCCTGGTGGAAAGCAACGAGCAGACCGAAGCCGTGGAGACGACCGACTACTCCTCATCCATACAGGACGTGACCTTCTACGACTACTTCGGCGTGATGGACCGCACGCTGCGCACCGGTGCCTACTTCCTCAGCGACGTCTCGGTGAAGGAGGTGAGCATACCGTTCGTGGAGCCGAAGAGCAGCATGATGGACTATCTCGACAGCTTTGCCACCACCGACGCCGGAGGCCAGTGCGTCGTGCCCGTCTACGACCTCAGCTGCTTCGACAAGGAGCTCGACGACTTCAGGCAGATCAACGACTTCCACATACAGTTTGCCGAGCAGAACGCCAACTTCGAGGAAGTGCTCAAGCACCTCATACGCAACGTGGGCGTGGCCGTGCAGACGGTGGCCACGCTGAAGGTGGCATCGAACAACAAGCTCATCGACAGCTCCAACCGACTGCTCTTCACCATCCTCAAAAACTCCTACAACCACTACTCCCCACTCCTGGAACACGAGGAGATAGAGAAGATGCGCAACACCAACTTCAACTACTCGGAGACGGTGGAGAACTACCGGCCCTTCCAGCTGAAGGCCAGCTCGCGCGTGAAGTACGACGCTCAGACCGGCAACTGGGTGGCCGAGGACGGCACCGTGACCACCATGCCCTTCGGCATCAGCCAGATACAGGAGGAAATCGTGGCCCCCATCGTGCAGAACCTGCTGGCCGAGTCGCGCATAGAGCGCATGAAGATATACAACGACATCAAGAACCAGAAGATCAACTACCTCAACCAGTGGCACCAGGACACCGAGGACTTCTACGGCCGCAACCGCAGCTCGAGCGACGACCTGCTCAACATCATGCGCAGCAACATGACCAAGTTCCTCGCCTCGCAGACCACCATACAGAGCATGGCCGAGATAAAAGACACCATGCGCCGGCAGATGGAGGCAGGCGAAGCCGCCACCGAGATAGAGGACAAGACCCAGAACGAGAAGCAGGGCAAGACGCTGGCCGCCTTCGAGGTGCAGTCACAGCAGTTCCGCAAGTCACAGGAGGACTTCGACGAATACATGGACCGGCTGAAAGACGACATCGACGAGCGTGCGCGCCAGTTTGAATACATCGAATACTACGACGCCTCGCTGCGCGACAGCAATGCCAAGGACCTCGTCACCGCAGCCGACACACAGGACCAGCTTGACAGCCGCCGCCGCCCGCTGGCATCCATCAATCCGCTCTACGCCAAGGCATCGGTGCTGCCACCGCAACCGTCGGTCGACGACAGCGTGAGCGAACAGCTCTCGCTCAACGTGGCTCGCTTTGCCACCAGCGCCCTCGACGAAATAGACCAGCACGACCACGCCGCACTCGCAGCTACACTCGGCGACGATGACGACGACGACGATGTGCTGACGACCGATGATGATGACGACGACATGCCCGCTTCCGAAGATGACGACGACATGCCGACGGCCGACGACGACACCAACGACCCTAAAGAGTAAAGAAAGGAGGAAACACGTATGGGAGTATTCAATGACAGTTACGACTTCACCGTCGATACCAGCCCCATGGCCGAAGGCATGGAGCACGTGTCGGACAAGGTGAGAGAGACTACCGGTGCCGTGGCCCTCATGGAGACCGCCGTCATCGCACAGGAGCAGGCTTCGGCCAAGCATATCGGCAACAAGCTCGACCTCGGGTTCTTCAACGTGGTGATGAGCCAGATAGCACAGCGCGTGGCCAACGAGAGCGCACAGACGCAGGCTTTGGCCATGGAGCTCTTGCAGCAGCAGAAATCACTGCAGAACCTGCAGACACGCATGAACGGCGACTATGCCATGATTTCGCAACGCTACGGCAAGCTCTTCAACAGTCTGAACCAGGAGCTGCGCAACCGCATCACCGAGCTCGACAAGCCGCTCATGGAGTACTGCACGAAGAGTGTAAAGGTGCTGCAGAACCGCATACTCAACCTCGTGTCGCAGGTGCCCGTCTACCAGTCGGAGTCGCTCGCCGCCTCGCAGGCCATCGCCGCGGCACGCATCAAGGGCAACGCACAGCGTCTCATCGAGGCCGTGACAAGCTATCTGACCAACGACAAGCAACAGCAGCAGCACACGAAAGACCTGCAGACCGACACTGCCACGCAGGAGCAGCTCACGTACTACGTGCCCGTGGCCGTGGTCGAAGAGACCACCGAGAACCGCACCGCCATGCAGGCCAAGGACAACCCCACGCTGCGCAGCAACATGAGCGCCGCAGCCTATCAGCAGATCATGCAGGGCGTGAGCAGCCAGATGGCCTCGCTACAGTGGAAGCCACTCGACGAGCAGGGCATGAACGTCATCAATGCCTTCATCGGCATGGTAGAGCAGGCTCAGCTGCCAGAACGCGTAAAGGAGAAAATGCTCGCCATGTTCAACGACAACCTATCTGTACTATAAGGAGGGACCCACTATGAGTTACACAGTGTCTAAAACCATCTCGGTGGAATACACCGACCACGAATACAGCGTCAGCGACGGCAATGTGAGCGTGCATGAGGTGACACGGCATAAGGACGTAGACATCAACATACACGTAGACACCGACCCCTTCGACGCCAGCGTGAGCGACTGCGCCGGTCAGGTGACGGGACTCACCGGGGCCATCGTGGGATTCAAGACGGCCAACGTGGCATCGAAGCAGCGGGCCGCCAAGACCATTGCCGACCGCACCACCGCCGGATTCATGCAGCTCATCGAGCAGAACATCAACATGCAGACGGCCGGACTCGATGCCGACCTGAACGCACTGGCCGGCGAGCTCATGCAGCAGTGCAAGGAGCTGGACCACAAGCACCAGGTGATGAACGGCGACTACAACCGCATCAAAAGCCGCTACACCGCCCTCTTCGACGACCTGAACAAGGAGCTGTCACGGCGCATCACCTTCCTGATGAAGCCCTGCTTCGACTTTGTCAAGCTGCTCAAGCAGGAGCAGAACCGCCGCATAGACAGCGACCTGCTCTCCACCGCCACACTCGGCGCCCGCGAAAACGCCGCAGCACGCATCGCCATACAGGCCTCGAAGGTGAAGAAAAACGCCGTGGCGCTCATCACCGCCGCCAAGGACTATGTGGCCTCGCGCATCGCCCTGGACGAGATGACCAGCTTTGTGGCCGTGCCCGACGCAGCCCAGGCCACCTACTACGCGCCCGTGGTGCTCCTGAAGACTCAGGACAGCCAGGGCGAGACCGACCGTGTGGTGCTCAACCCACAGATGGACCGGCAGGAGCGCGTCAGACAGCAGATGCTCACAAGCATGGCACGGATGAAGACCAGCCCGCTCAGTCAGGACGAGAGAGCACGCATAGACAACTACTTCATACAGCGCATGGACCAATGGAACGACGGGTCGCCACGCTCACGGCGCGTGGCCGACACGCTCATGGCGCTCTATGCCAACACCGAACTTACATCTTACGCCAACCAATAACGCAGCAACAATGAAAAAGGAACTCAACATCATAAGCATGGAAGGCGAAGTCCTTCTGAAAGACAACCTCGTGCGCAGCTCCATACTGCCGCACACAGCAGCCGAACTGGACCGCGACGTGACCATCATGGGCGACACCGTGGTGGAGGGCGCCCTCTACGCCCACAAGCTGGGCATAGAGAACGGCGACGTCGACATCAAGGGCGCACTCTACACACAACTCGAACTGCACGTGAGCACCACGGCAAAAGGAACAGTGGTCATGCGCAAGTCTGTGGCATCGTCCGACGCCGTCACATCCTTTGCCAAGGAGTGCAACCTCATGTTCATGGCCGACATCAACGCCAAGAAGGTGCGCCTCACCCACGCCTTCGTCGCCGGCAGCATCTATGCCGATGAGATACAGCTCGACGACTGCGTGGTCATCGGGGGAGTCTTCTCCACCAAGAGCATCGACCTGAAAAACTGCGTGGTGGGCACGTTCAACAGCAACAGCGTCTTCATCGAGGGCACCTGCTTCCTGCTCCTGCCCAGCGCCTTCTCGGGCATGCCCCTCGAGGTGGCCGAGGGCACGAAGCTCTTCAACCTGAGCCTGGCCGACCTCGGCGCCATCTACAAGGGCACGCCTGAGATGGACAACACCGGCGTGATAGCCATGGACGTGAAGACCGACGAACAGAAGACCATGCTCTCCGAGGAGCAGAAGACCATGCTCGTCTACAGCTACTCCGTGGCTGGCAAGGTGCTCGCAGCCGACCTCGTGGACTTCGAGCGCCTGCAGAACCACTTCCTCATCGGAGCCACGGCCATGGGCAGCCAGATACTACGCAACTACGACCTCGGCATGGGCGCCGACGGCAGCAAGGCCGTCATCGTGCCAGAGAAGGTGGCAGCCATGTTCTTCGACATACTCCACGGCACGAAGACCATACAGCAGATAGACGGCAAGTTCAGCATACAGGAGCTGGCGGCCAAGATTCCCGGCATCATATAGCAACCCCCCAAAATACTGACGCGCCATGATCATAAAATGTCCGAATTGCCAGCACTACGTCAGCGACGTGGCTCCCGCCTGTCCACACTGCGGCACAGCCTTAGCCGGAGCAGCAACTCCCGCTGCTCCTAAGCCTACTCCCGACCCGGCCACAGCAACAGAAGAACCCAAGCCACAGCCGGTGGCAAAGGAGCCACAGCCGGTGGCAGAAGAGCCACAGCCCGTTGCAGAAGAACCGCTGCCAATAGCAGAAGAGCCACAGCCGGTAGCAGAAGAGCAGCTGCCAATAGCAGAAGAGCTGCTGCCAGTGGCAGAGGAGCCGCTGCCGGTGGCAGAAGAGCCGCTACCAGTAGCAGAGGAGCCACTGCCAGTAGCAGAGAAGCCACAGCAGGAGCCTGTCATAGAGCGGCCTACAGCACCGATGGCACCGAAAACGGTAGCAAGCGGGACGCCCCCTAAGAAAAACAACGGGAAGCTGATGCCCATAGCAGCTTTGCTGCTCGTACTCATCATAGGAGGTGGCACAGGCTACTATATATATAATAGTGGTGAAGACGACCATCTGGCCCTGAAGGCCGGCGAGGAGCAGCAGAGCACCTCGCAGCTCGCAGAGCCATCGGCGCCGCAACCAGCAGGAGCGCCTGCGCCGCAGCCGGAAGAGGCACAAGCGCCGCAGCCGGAAGAGACACATGCTCCGCAGCAGGAAGAGGTACAGGCTCCGCAGCAGGAAGAGGTACAGGCTCCGCAGACCGAAAAGGTGCCATCGGCTCAGCCCGTATCACAGCAGAAGGAGAAAGAGCCGAAGCGCGAGCCTGCTCAGCCTGCCAAGGAGCGCCAGCAGGAGCAGAAGGCCACTACCCACAGCGTGCCTAGGCCGGCCGCACCTGCCGAAGAGCAGCCTGCTCCTGCACAGCAGCAGGGCGGCACGACCATGACGCTCACGCCCCTGCAGACGCAGCGCCAGCCGCAGGTCACGCAGGTGACCGTCACCTCCAACATTCCCAAGGCCATGGTCGTCGTCGACGGTCAAGACGTGGGATGGGCTCCCTGGACCGGCTCGCTCACCCCTGGCCAGCACGTCTTCGCCGTGAAAGCCAACAACAAAGCCAGCCTCAAGACCATGGACTTCAGGCTCAAAGTGTCGGGCGCGAAAACGACCATCCCCATCAACGTGCCCGACCCGTCGGTTTTTAAATAAGAAATGAAAAATGAAAGATGAGAAATATGATTACCATGCTACGAGTAGCTATCGCGGACGCTCGCGGTCTTGCTGCATAGCAGTCTAATCATATTTCTCATTTCTCATTTCTCATCTCTCTGCCATCTTTCATCTATCAGTTCTCCCCCCAGCACCACCCTCTTGATAAGCGGCGTGGTGTAGGCGTATGGCAGCATGTCGAGACTGTCCACGGGCTCGGTGATGAAGCAGTTGGCCACCTTGCCCCGTGCTATCGAACCGTAGTCGCGGCTCAGCCCCATGGCGGCGGCGCCATTGAGCGTGGCGGCATGCAGCGCCTCGACGGGCAGCAGCCGCATCTTGATACAGGCGAGCGACACCACAAACTTCATGTCGCCCGATGGTGTGGAGCCGGGGTTGTAGTCGCTGGCCAGGGCCAGGGGCAGGCCGGCGTCCAGCATCTTGCGTGCAGGAGCGTAGGGCATGTTGAGGAAGAACGACGTGCCGGGAAGTGCCGTGGGTATGGTGGCGCCCCGCGCCTCACGCAGCAATGCGATGTCGCGCGCGGTCATGCGCTCCAGGTGGTCCACACTGAGGGCATGACATCTCACGGCCACCTCCACGCCGCCGCTGTCGGCCAGCTCCTGTCCGTGTATCTTCGGCCGCAGCCCCCACTTCGCCCCTGCCTCGAGCATGCGGGCAGTCTCTTCGGGGGTGAAGAAGCCCTCGTCGCAGAACACGTCGATGAAGTGGGCCAGTTGCTGCCGTCCCACTTCGGGTATCATCTCTCCGACGACCATGTCCACGTAGTCGGCCTGTCGCCCCGCATAGTCGCGTGCCACGGCATGGGCAGCGAGCAGCGTGGCCACGACGCGCAGCGGGGCCGTCTGGCCTATGCGGCGTATCACGCGCAGCATCTTCAGCTCGTCGGCAGTGTTCAGGCCGTAGCCGCTCTTTATCTCTACGGCACCCGTCCCCTTGCGCACGATTTCCTCCACGCGCCGCATCGCCCGCCGATAGAGCTCGTCCTCGCTCATCTGGTGCAGCCTGTCGGCAGAGCAGAGTATGCCGCCGCCCCGCCGCGCTATCTCGGCATAGCTCAGCCCGCGTATCTTGTCGACAAACTCGCCCTCGCGGCTGTCGGCATAGACCAGGTGGGTGTGGCTGTCGCAGAACGACGGGAGCACCGCCCCACCCTCGGCGTCGACGACGGCAAGGCCCTCCATAGCCTCATCCGGGGGAGCTATGGTCTGGTCGGCCTTTCCGCCGAAGTCTTTCACCCTACCGTCTTCCACGAGCAGCCAGGCATCGCGCACGATGTCGGCCTCGGCCATCTCGTCGCCACAAAGGCACGGCTTGCCGTGGCGGTCGGCCACGAGTAGCCCTATATTCTTTATAAGCAGTCGTCTCATCGTTTTCATTTGCATAGTCTTTTCGGCAACAATAGCTGTGACGTGGCAAAATTAATCATTTATTTCGGATTACACATATAGATGAGAAATGAAAGATGAAAGATGAGAAATATGATTAGCATGCTACGAGTAGCTATCGCCGTCGCTCGCGGTCTTGCAGCATGGCAGTCTAATCATATTTCTCATCTTTCATTTCTCATTTCTCCTTCTTATAGGGTGACTCTGCGCCGTAGAGGTAGGAGCGCTGATAGCCTCCGCAGTCGATGACGATCTTCTCGAAAACGATACCGGGATGGCGCGGCTGCAGCGTGAGGGTGTGCTCGTTTGTGCGTCCGACGGGCAAGACAACGGTCTTCTCTACCACGCGGCGGGCGATGGTGGGATAGAACTCGGAGTACATGTAGGGCTGTCGGTCTACGAGCGTCTTGTTGAAGTTGACCACCACGGGCTGTGCCCCGTCGAGACTGACGGTATACTCCATGCCGCCTACGTTGAGGAAGTCGAGGGTCGACTTGACCACCACGAGCACCTTCACGCTATCGGGCTGCTGGTCAGGCAGGGTGAAGCGGTAGCTGAGCGAGGCGCCTCCGACGGGTTGGGTGTAGGGGGTGAGTGCCACGGCGCTGCGTGTGCGCCCGTAGCTGGGATAGAC
>CAJOHP010000047.1 GCA_905234355.1 uncultured Prevotella sp.
GTTGAACTTCGGTCCCTGGTCGCGGTGTGCGCCATAGTAGCCCACCTCGTCCTCAAAGGTCTTGATGCCTCCTATGCCCACGCCGAAGACCACGCCGATGCGGTTTTTGTCTTCCTGCTCCAGGTCCCAGCCGCAGTCCTTCACGGCCTGCTGAGCGGCGATGAGTGCCAGTTGCGTGTAGCGGTCCATCTTGCGTGACTCCTTGCGGTCCAGGTAGTCGGCCACGTTGAGGTTCTTTACCTCGCAGGCAAACTTGGTCTTGAACAGGGTGGTATCGAAATGCGTAATAGGAGCGGCACCGCTCACGCCGGCCACAAGGTTCTGCCACATCTCATCGGGGGTATTGCCCACCGGAGTCACGGCACCCAGTCCTGTTACGACAACACGTTTTAGTTCCATAAGTAATATATCAAAAATAAATTGGTGTTTTTCCTTTTTTTTATGAAAGCCATGAACAATAATGTCTGTCAATAGTTTTCTTCAAAAAAAAGCAGCCAAGATATTATTTTGTGATTTCTGATTTTTGTTTCTTTGGCGAAGAGACTGAAATGAAGCATTCAGATCACTCTGAATGCTTCATCCAGAGCACTCTACATGCTTATTTCTGATTCTCCTCGATATAGGCAATAGCGTCGGCCACGGTGCCAATCTTCTCAGCCTTGTCGTCGGGGATGGAGATGCCAAACTCTTTCTCAAACTCCATGATCAGCTCCACAGTGTCGAGCGAGTCGGCGCCCAGGTCGTTGGTGAAGCTTGCTTCGGGCTTCACCTCAGCCTCGTCCACACCCAGTTTGTCTACGATAATTGCCTTTACTTTGCTTTCAATTTCTGACATGATTTTTTCTGTTTAATTTGTTAATAATTGAAGTGTCTTATCGAAAATCGGGTGCAAAGTAACACATTTTCTTTCAGTTACGCAAGTTTTTTGGCAAAAAACTGCTCCCTGTGTGCACACACAGGGGGTGTTTGTGCAAGATTTTATGCGAAAATTGTGGGTGAATGAAATAAAAGTTGTATATTTGCAGCGTACTATCATCGCACCCTCGCACCCCCGTAGCCACGCCCCTTGTACCACCAAAAACAATATCACCATGACACCTAAGACCATAGCCCTCTGCCTTTCGGCCCTGCTCTGCTGGGCGCTGCAGCCCGTGCAGGGCGGCGAGGTGACGCCAGCCACACTCAACGCCAGCTATAAGTCCTACCTCGAGCTCTACAGCTCCGATGGGCACGACGAGCAGTTCTATGCCCTCTCGGCCGACCTCAAGCACTACTACCAGGAGCGGCAGATGACCGACGAATACTACACCACGGCGCTCAACGAGGTGCTCTATGCTATCGACCACGGCCATGCCTCCCAGGCCATGAGCAAGGCGCGTGAGCTGCTCGGCGACATGCAGCTCGCCGGCTACCCGCACTACGGCCGCGTCTATGCCGCCATGGGCAACCTCTACGAGTCGCGCGGCATGCGCCGCATGGCCGAGCGATACTATCTCGAGGCCATCGACAATACCGACCCGCGCGACGAGGCCGTCATCATAGGCATGTACTCGCAGATGGCCTCGCTCAAGATGCTCGACGACCCCTACTGCGCCCGCAAGTGGAACGCCAGGTATGCCGAGAGTAGTCAGCGCTTTCCGCACTACCGCCTGCTCTACCTCTTCATACAAACTCTCAGCGCCTTTGCCCTGAACCAGCCCGACAGCTGTCTCAGGGCCGCTGCGGCCTACCGCAGCTACCAGCAGGCCCATGCCTCACAGCTCGACGACTTCGGCGCCACGGCCGTGCAGTGCGTGACGCTTGCCTCGCAGAAACACTACGACCGTGCCCTGCGACTGCTCGACAGGCCCGACACCAACCTTGACACCATCAGCATCGACCGTCTGCGCGTGCTCATCTGCCGGGCCGCAGGCCGCTACGAGCAGGCCATGGCCTACGCCCAGCGCAATGCCGACCGCATAGACTCGCTTTGCGCCGACCTCTATACCAGCAACATCGACCAGCTTGAGGCCGACACCGACATGGCCCGGCTGCAGGCACGCAGCCACGAGCGCACCATGCAGTTCTTCGGTGCCGTGCTCGCCTTCGCCGCCATCGTCATCGTGCTGCTCGCGGTGCACTCCTTCCTCAGACACCGGGGCCGCAAGCTGCTCAACGAGAAAAACCGTCAGCTGCAGGCCGCGCTCTCCATGGCCGAGGAGTCTGACAGGATGAAGACCGAGTTTGTGCGCAGCGTGAGCCACGAGATACGCACCCCGCTCAATGCCATCAACGGCTTCAACGAGATCATCAACAACCGCGAGATAGAGCTCACCGACGACGAGCGCAACGACCTCATCGGCCGCATACGCGACAACGTGAAGTCCATCACCAGCATCGTCGACGAGATGCTCCACATGGCCGAGAAGGGGGCTACCGACTTCTACAGCCGCACCGACACCGTCTACCCCAACCAGCTGCTCTCCTCGCTGCTCTACAGCCGCCGCGACAGCGTGCGTGCCAGCGTGGAGCTCTACTACACCACGAAGGTCATCAACCGCTTCTGCCTGCAGACCAACGAGGAGGGACTGCGCAATATCGTGGGCCATCTGGTGGGCAACGCCGTGAAGTTCACCACCGAGGGGTACGTCGAGCTGCACTGCGAGCTGTCGCCATCGCAGGGCAGTCTGCTCATCAGCGTCACCGACACCGGCTGCGGCATAGCACCCGAGGAGCAGGAGCGCATCTTCGAGCAGTTCTTCAAGGCCGACTCCTTCTGTCAGGGCATCGGTCTCGGCCTCACCGTGAGCAAGAAGATAGCGCAGCGCATGGGAGGCGACCTCATACTCGACAAGAGCTACAGCAAGGGTGCACGATTCATCCTCTCCCTGCCCGTGACCGACGGAGCCGATGGCGCTGCCACGAAATAGCTCACCCTTCCTCTTTGGGAAGTAGGGGTGCTCCATTTTGTTGTACCCTATTTCCATCACATGCAGCATCCCGACCGCTGTAGGGACAGGCATCATGCAAGCGCCGGGTACAACCAATGGGTCATTCCCGTTTCAGTTCAAAGCGCAGGTGCTGGTAGCGGTGCAGGGCGATGATGGCGACCGTCTCTATGAGATAGGCCATGAGATAGCTGTACCACAACAGCTGTGGCGCCCACCGGGCGATGAGCCAGATGACGGGGATGACCGTCAGCGAGAGGATGAAAGAGATGAAGAGCGCCATGTGGTGGTGGCCATAGAGCTTGTAGATAATCATCAGCACATAGATGTAGCTGAACGGTATGAAGCTCAGGGCGAAGATGCGCAGGGCGGTGCCAGTCTCGGCGATGTATTCGGGATGGGCGGCGCCGAAGAGCGAGGCGATGGCCTCGGGTGCCCCCCACACCACTACACAGACCACGGCCATGGACACGGTGATGAATCGTAGCGACTTGCGCATCACGAGGCGCAGCGCATCGTTGTCGCCCCGGCCCACCTGTATGGCTCCGAGCGACTGCAGCGTCTGGCATGTGCCGGAGATAAAGAGGTTGTAGACCTGCAGCAGGTTCATGCACACGGCAAAGGCGAAGATGCCCGTCTGCCCCAGCGTGGCGAGCACAATGCTGTTGGCCGAGAAGAGCAGCAGCGTCAGGCTGATGGAGGCCACGGCAAGAGGGGCGCCCTGGGAGAGGACTTTTTTTAGTGAAGAGTGAAGAGTGAAGAGTGAAGCGCTCGAGCTCTGCTCGCAAGAAGGGTCGCAAGAATTTGCTGCCGCCTCATCTTTCTGTGATGACCAGAAACGGACGAGGCGCAGCTGAGCCTGCTTGGGGACTGCGGTAGCCCATTTCTCTCTCTTCACTCTCAACTCTTCACTCCCCATCCAGTGGGTCAGCAGGATGGCGATGCCCACGAGATGGCCCACCACGGTGGCGGCCGACGAGCCGGCGATGCCCCACCCGAGCCACTGGATGAAGACGATGTCGAGACAGAGGTTGACCACGTTGTCGACGATGACTGCCACGGAGACCAGCCGTGGCTGCCCGTCGACGCCCACCATTGTGGAGAGTCCCCACATGAGTATGAAGGCGGGGTTGCCCAGCAGCAGCACCTGCAGATAGTCGCGTGCCAAGGGCAGTATCTGCTCATTGCTGCACAGCAGGCGAGCCGTCTCGTCGATGAAGAGCAGCCCGCAGACGAGGGCCAGCAGCACGCCAAGGCTTGTGCTCAGCAAGAGCGCCGAGGTGAAGTAGTGGCGTGCCTGGGCGATGTTCTTCTGCCCCAGGGCATAGCCCACCAGCATGCCTGCACCGGCATTGATAAGCAGGTGCAGGGTATAGATGAACTGGTTGACGGGCTTCGACAGGTTGATGGCGCTCACGCCGTCGGCGCTGATGAGGTTGCCCACGATGATGCCGTCGACCACGTTGCCCAGACAGCCCGACAGGGCCACGAGGACGTAGGCCCAGAGATAGTTGTAGAACTGCTGTCCTAAGCCCCCTAAGTTCTTGGACGAGCCAAGCGGCGATGCCGAGCGAGGGGGTTGGGGGTCTGAACAATCGGATTTCATTACTTATATACTCTCTAATTCTATTTAGGTGGGTTCTATTTTAGGGGGCTAGTCTCAAAGAACCCGAAGCCTCCCAGGGCGGTGAGCATGCGCTCCACATAGTCCCACGAGGTGGGGCTCCAGCTGAAGCCGAGGCGATAGAGCACCTGCGTGGTGTAGTCGTTGTCGCGTGTGACGTCGGTCGTCTTCTGCCCGTGGGCCATGTCCTGATAGGCCAGCAGCGATGCCATCTGCCGTGCTTTCTGCGCATCGTTCTTCGCCTGCTCCATGGCCTCGGCAAAGTCCTCCTGCTCCACGAAGCGGATGCCGTCGCCGACAGCCGTCAGCCCCATGAGCACGTCGCCCAGGAACTGCGTGTGGATGTTGTAGGGATGGAAGACGGTGCACTCCCGTGGCGTGGTGGCCAGCAGCACGATGGCCCGGCTCACCTCGTTGATGGGCGAGAACTCCACCCGCTTGTTGCGCATGGCGTAGGGGCAGCAGCCCAGCATGTTGTAGACCTTGATGCGGCCCATGAAGGAGTTGGTGGAGAAGTTGGCCTGGAACTCGCCGTCGGTAGAGCGCGCCGCCAGGTTGCCCACGCGCATAATCTTCGCGCTCAGCCCGTGCAAGGCAATGGCGTCGAGGATGAGGCGCTCGGCCATGAACTTCGAGTAGATGTACTTGTTGCCCAGATACTGGCCCATATACAGGCGCTGCTCGGTATAGACATCGTCCTTGATTTCACCTGCCCACAGTCCACGGGTGCTGGCGGTAGAGATATGCACCAGTTTGGCACCTGTCTTGATACAGTAGTCCACGCAGCGCTGAGCACCGCCTATGTTCACATCCTCTATCTCCGTGCCTTCGCTGAAGTGCTTCACGACGGCAGCACAGTTGAAGACGGTGGAGATGGTTGTGGCGATGGTGTCGCCACACACGGCGCAGAGGTCGTTGGTGACGTCGCCAAGCACCACGCGGATCCTGCTGCCGAAGAGTGCCTTGTAGGAGTCGGAGAAATAGTAATAGAGCAGGGTACGCAGGCGGCTCTCGGCCTTCTCGACCGTCTTGCCACGCACCAGGCAGTAGATGTTCTCTACATCATTGATTGCCGATTTGCCGTCGCCCATTCCCGCTGACGCGTCTACTCGTAGCCTTTCTATCAGTTCGTGAAGGATGTGAATGCCCAGATAGCCAGTGGCACCGGTTATGAGCACATTGCCCAGCCGCTGGCGCTCGCCGCTGCGGAAGAACCCGAGGTTGTTGCGCTGCAGCAGGTTGTTGATGGCAGTGTAGTCGAAATGGGCCACGGGATCGCTGGCATCGGCATTGTCGTCGGTTGACTGGCCAGTGACAAGACGGGCCAGCTTGCGCGGCGTCGGGTTGGCAAAGACCTCACCATACGACACGTGGAGTCCGGCTTTGTCGGCTTCGATGATGACACGGGTGACAACCAGCGAGGTGCCGCCCAGCTCGAAGAAGTTGTCGGTGGCCCCCACACGGTCCATCTGCAGGATGCCGGCAAAGATGTCGCAGAAGCTACGCTCGGTATCGTTGGCAGGTGCCTCGTAAGCGCTACTGACGGCCAACTGGGGCTCCGGCAGTGCCTTCACGTCGGTCTTGCCGTTGGGTGTCATCGGCATCTCCTTCAGCTGCAGGTATGCCGTGGGCACCATATACTGCGTCAGACTCTTGCTGATCTCGTCTTTCATTGCGGCGATGTCTATCGGGCGGTCGGCAGTGAAGTAGGCACAGAGGTGCTCCTTGCCGCCTAACTGGCGAATCATGATGACCACATTCTTCACACATTCCACACGGGCAATCACATTCTCCACCTCTCCCAGTTCGATGCGCAGTCCGCGGAGCTTGATCTGGTGGTCCTTACGTCCCAGGATGAACACGTCGCCATCGGGAGCCCACTTGGCATAGTCACCCGACTTATAGATACGTGTGCCGTGATAGTCGATGAAGCGCTCGCGCGTCATCTCGTCGAGGTTGTTATAGCCACGGGCCACACCACGCCCGCCGATATATAGCTCACCTACGACACCGACTGGCAGCTCATTGCCGTCGCTGTCGACAACGAACTCCTTGACGTTGAGCTGCGGACGCCCTACGGTGACGTGCTCGGCATGTGTCAGCTCCTGGATGTTCGACGACACGGTGGTCTCTGTGGGTCCATAGGTGTTCAGAATGCGTGAGGGTGTGAGCCTCTGCATCTGATGGAGCAGGCTCTCGGGCAGCTTTTCGCCTCCGAAGCGTATGATGGGTACGTTGCGGATAGCCTCCACAAATTCGTCGCTATAAATCCATGTCTGCCATTGTGAGGGCGTTGCCGACACATAGCCTATATGGTGCTCGTTGATGAGCGAAGCCATGTCAAGCGGATTCTTGGTCTGTTCCTCGTTGGCAAGCACCAGCGTCAGTCCGTTGAAGAGCGAGATGGCTATCTCGTGGAGCGAGGCATCGAAAGATATCGTGGTGACAGCCAGGATGCTCTCGGCGGCGTTGGCCACGGCATAGGCCTCCACGTTGGCGGGCAGAGGCGTAGCGTAGTTGCACATCCCTTCGTGTCGCAGCATGACACCCTTCGGACGGCCTGTAGACCCACTTGTGTAGATCAGGTATGCCAGGTCATCGGGGGTCAGTCGGGTCGGAGGCAGTGTCGTGTCCTCCTCTTTGAGCAGTTCCTCGGCCACGTCGGGTGTGATAATCAGTTTGGCACCGCTGTCCTCCAGTATCAGTTTCACGCGGTCTGCAGGATATTCTGGGTCGCAGGGTATGTAGGCAGCCCCCGCTTTCTGAATACCAATCATAGAGAGTATGAGGCGGCTGGTTCGAGGCAGCAGCATGGCCACACGGTCACCCTCGCGCACTCCGCGCTGTCGCAGTGCATTGGCGATACGGTTGGTGGCATGGTCAAACTCGCGATAAGTGAATCGTGCATCGCAGGCTATGAGCGCCATGCGGTCGGGCTGTTGCTGAGCGTGACGGACAATGCTTTCGAAGAAGAGCTTAAACGGAGCCTCGCCCGTATCTGTCACACGTATCTTTTCCAACTGTTTCTCCTGGCTCTGGCTGACAATAGACAACTGTCTGACCTTGCCGTCGGGACAAGCCATGATATGCTCCACTGTAGCGGCGATACTCTCAGCCAATCCCTGCGCCGTGGCCTCACTATACAAGGCATCGTCATACTGCACCAATATGCCCCGCGACTCTATCTTGATGTTTATCTTGAACTTCGGCACATTCAGCTCCAGCAGTTCCTGACCTATAGCCGTGCCGCCTACGCTATATTCCGCCAGCACCCCCACCTGATAGGCGAATGAAATAGCGGGCTTGAAGCCATAGTCGGCAGCGATGCGGGCGAAGGGATAGTCCTCGTGGCGCAGTGTCTCGTCGAAGGTCTCGCTCACCTGACGGAGGTGTTCACTCACCGTCACATCGTCAATCTTCAGTCCGAGTGCGAGGGTGTTGACAAACATGCCCACGGTGTCGGCAATCTTCAGGTTGGAGCGCCCGCTGCTCACGGTGCTGAGAAACACCTCGCGGTTGTTGGTGTAGCGCGACACGACGTAGGCCGTTGCGGCCAGGTAGAGGTGTGCCGGTGTGATGTGCTGCTGGCGGCAGAAGTCGGCAATGGCAGCCATGGTGTCGCTGCTCACGGGGCTGACGGCCTCGCCTATGTAGCCCTGTGCGTCGCTCTTGGGCATGTCGGCCGGTATCTCGCTGGCGCCCTCGCAGGTCTGCAGCTTCTCGGCGAAGAACTGCTGTGCTTCACGGAAGGCGTCGCTGTCCTCGCTGCGCTGCTGGTCGGTCACGAAGTGGTGGTAGGTGTATGACTCCTGCTCGGCAGCATGCCCGTCGAGCACGGCGCAGAGCTGGCGGATGAAGAGGTCGGCAGAGCCGCCGTCGAAGAGCAGGTGGTGCACATCCATGAGCAGGACGACATGTGCCCCGGTCTGCACCACCTCGAAGCGGTAGAGGGGGGCCTTCTGCAGGTTGAAGGGCTGCACAAACTCGTTCTTGTAGCCAGCCAGCCGCTCGTCGCTCATCTCCGTCACGCGCACCTCCACCGGCACGTTGTCGGCAGTGGTCTGCACGATGGTGTCGCCCTCGGTGCTGAAGTGCACCTGCAGCTCGGGATGGCACGCCACCACCTGCTTCACCGCATCGGCCAGGCGCGTGGCATCGGTCCCGGCGGGGAAGGTGAGCATGTAGGGTATATTATATATGGTGGAGGCGGGATTCTTCAGACACTCGAAGTAGACGCCCGTCTGGGCATAGCTCAGCGGGAACGCCGCGTTGGTGTCCATGCCGGCGGCGGCAGCGTCGGGTGCGTCGGAGGATGTCTCGCTCTGGCTGAGCTTCTCGGCCAGGATGGCGTTCTCTATGCTCTGCAGGGTGCCGCTCTTGACCAGTGAGCGCGAGTCGATGGTCACGCCGTAGCGCTTGCTCACGAGCACGGCCAGGCGGATGGCCGAGATAGAGGTGAGGCCGGCATAGCCCAGGTTGGTCGTGATGCCGAAGTCGGCGTTGCCCACGATGCCGGCTGTCATGTCCTTCAGCTCTTGCTCCAGGATGTTCAGCGGAGCCTGGCTGGCCGTCTCCGCCTCACTGCTCTTTTCCCTGACGGGCTTGGGCAGGGCGCGCTTGTTCACCTTCTGGTTCTGGTTTAGCGGTATGCGCTCTATCTGCATCGTCACGGCAGGCACCATGTAGGGTGGCTTCTGGCCGAGGATGAAGTCGTTGAGAGCCTGGATGTCTACCTGCTCGTCGCTGACGATATAGGCCGCGATGAACTTCCCTCCGCCTGCGCCGTCCACGTCGAAGGCCTGCACGGTGGCGTCCTTGATGCCGGGATACTCGCGTATGACGGCTTCCACCTCCTTCAGCTCGATGCGGAAGCCGCGTATCTTCACCTGTCCGTCGCGGCGTCCCACAAACTGTATGTTGCCGTCGGGCAGGAAGCGCACGATGTCGCCTGTGCGGTAGACGCGGGCGTATTTCTCTTCGTCGGTAAACGGATTGGCGATATACACCTCGGCCGTCTTCTCCGGGCGGTTCAGGTAGCCGCGGCTCACCTGCGGTCCGCTCACCCACAGCTCGCCGGCAGCACCCACGGGCAGGCGGTGGCCCTGGGCGTCGACGATATACAGCCGCATGTTGTCGAGCGGCCGTCCGATGGGTATGTCCTTCTGCTTCTTGTCTACGAGATAGGTGGTGGTGAAGATGGTGCACTCCGTCGGGCCGTAGACGTTGTAGAGCTCATAGCCCTTTGGCGGGGCTATGCTGGCGAGTTTCTCGCCGCCGGTAGAGAGATAGCAGAGCGAGTGGTTGTCTATGTTGGAGGCAAACTGGAATCCCACCTGTGTGGTCATAAACGAGTGGGTGATGTGCTCGCGCTCGAAGTAGTCGTTCAGGGCTATCAGGTCGAGACGTATCTCTTCGGCCACGATGTGTACGGTGGCTCCGCAGGTCAGGGCGGGATACATGTCCATCATGCAGGCGTCGAATCCGTAGCTGGCGTAGGCCGCCACGTTGTGCTCGGGCCTGAGGCCGTAGAAGCGCTGATACCAGTGGCAGAAGCAGACGAGGTTGGCATGCGTCAGCTGGCAGCCCTTGGGCACGCCCGTGGAGCCGGAGGTGTAGAGCAGGATGAAGAGGCTTGCGGGTGATGGCGCTGACGGCTGCTGTGCCGCGGCAGCACACTGACTGAGGTCCGAAGTGAGCAGCACCTCGCCATCGTATTCGTCGACAAGGTCGCGCAGCGTCTCGTCGGCAATGAGCAGCTTGGCGCCCGCATCCTTCATCATGTAGTTCAGACGCTCCTTGGGATAGCTGGGGTCCAGCGGTTGGTAGGCACAGCCGGCCTTCAGCACGCCGAGCGAGGCGATGGCCATCCACTCGCAGCGCGGGATGATGACCGACACCACATCCTCTTCTCCCAGTCCCTTTGAGGCCACATGGGCAGCTATGCGGTCGCTCATCTCGTCTACCTCTTTATAGGTGTAGCGCTTGTCCTTGTAGACCACGGCTGTGTTGTCGGGTGTGGCCTTGGCCTGGCGGCGGAACAGCGAGACGATGGTCTGCGTGTCGTCATACGCCACGTCGGTATGGTTGAAGCCGTCGAGTGTGGCCGTCTGTGCGGCGGTGGTTATGCTGATGTCGCGCAGGTATTGCTGGCAGAGGAAGGCGGCGGCCACGGCCTCGTAGCTCTCGAGATACTGGCTCACGAGGGCCTCGCTGTAGGCCTCGGCACTGTATTCGGCTTCCACGCAGCAGCGTCCGTCGCGCATGTAGGCTTTCAGGTATATCTGTGTGTCGCGTGTGTTGTTGTTCAGGCGCTGTGCCGTCATCGGGCGTCCGCAGAGCGTCATGCTGTCGAAGAGTGTGCCGTGCCAGGCAAAGAGGGTGGCGGCCTGCAGGCCCATGTCGGTGGCCACGTCGGTATAGGCGTAGGCCTCGTGCTGCCGCTGTCCGCTCATCTGCTCCTGTGCGGCGCTGAGGAAGTCGGCCACGGTGGTGCCGGCATCCCACTTGGCATAGACGGGCAGTGTCTTGACAAACATGCCCACGGAGTGTGCCAGGCGCTTGTCGCTGCGCCCGTTGTGTATGGTGTTGAAGACCACTTCCTGCTCGCCCGTCATCTTGGCCAGCAGGAAGCTGTAGACGGCGGTGAAGAAGGTGCTCTTGTAGACGCCGTGCTCCCGGCAGTAGGCCTCTATCTGTGCGGCGCCGATGTCCATGACGCGTGTGAGCACACGCTCTGCCTGTCCGCCTGTGGCGTCGCCGTCCAGGTCGGGCAGCAGCGGGCTGTAGCAGTCGCCGCAGTCGAAGTGCTGCTGATACCACTGCTTGTCGGTCTCAAAGGCCGCTGTGTGTCGCAGTGCCTCCTCGGCTGTGGCCACCTGGGCCAGCGTCAGCTGCTCCTGTGTGGCCGGCTGTCCGTCGTAGGCCCGGGCCAGGTCGGCGAGCAGCACGTGGCGCGTGGTGCCGTCGCAGATGATGTGGTGTATGTCCTGCAGCAGGTAGTAGTGGTCGGCGTCGTGCAGCAGGCGGATGCGGAACAGGCGGTCGGCCAGCAGGTCGAAGGGCTGCACAAAGGTGGCCTTCGCCTGCGCTATGTCGCCGACGGGCTCTATGGCCAGCGCAAACGTCTCGCTGTCGTCGATGGTCTGCACCGGCTCGCCGTCGTCGCCCAGGGCTATGCGGGTGAAGAGGGTGGGGTGGGCCTGCACCATGGTCTCGACGGCACGGCGCAGCCGCTCGCCGTCGAGCGTGCCGTCTATTATATATAAATAAGGTATATTGTAGCATGGCTCGCCGGCGTGGCTCACACACTCGGCATAGATGCCATACTGCGATTTGCTAAGAGGCGCCTTCGTTGTCATAGTCCTTGGGGTAAAGTGTTATGTTGTTTCTGTATGTGTATGTGTATGTGTGTGTGTGTCAGGCCATCTCAAAGAGGCTGATGAAGCCGGTCATCTTGAGCACGTCCCTGATGTCGTCGTTCACGCTGTGCATCACGACCTTGCTGCCGCCGGCCTTGGCCGCCTTGACGATGGTGATGAGTATGCGCAGTCCGCTCGATGCGATGTACTCCAGATGGCTGCAGTCTATGTCGACATCCTTGCCGCTGGCATCGTAGAGCGGCTTGAGCGTTTCATTCACTTCCACGGCGGCGGCCGTGTCGAGTTCTCCGTCGAGGGTCACGAGAAACCGGTCTTTCTGTTCTTCAATCGTTGTCTTCATTGCTGTTATTCTTTTGTTGTTGTATTTTTGGTTTTTCGGTATGGATTCTTAGTGGGTGTAGCACACCGCGAATAGTCGCTCTTGAGTCTGGTCCCTGCCCGCAGCCGTCCCTTCAGTCGATGGGCTGGGGGCGGTGCTTGTACTTGATGGCCAGCAGGGTGAGGTCGTCGCTCTGCTCGGTGTGCTCGGCATAGTGCTTCACCTCGGCCACGACGGCATCGACCATCGCCTTGGGCTCCATGCCGTCACAGCGGGCTGCGAGCTGCAGGACGCGCTGCAGTCCGAAGAGCTCCCCCTGTGCGTTGCGTGCCTCGGTCAGTCCGTCGGTGTAGA
>CAJOHP010000048.1 GCA_905234355.1 uncultured Prevotella sp.
TGCCGAGCGGAAGGGAGGGGAGTGGCTACGCGATGGCATTCGATGGTGTAAACGACTTTTTCAAGTGGACTCAACATAGTAAAAAAACGATGAAGCTGATACCGTAATGTCGCTCGCAGGCCGCGAGATATTTGGTGCAAAGGTAATAAATATTCTGTCACACCACGTATTGTAGCCCCCCCCAAAAAAGAAGCCTGAAGGTGACAAATCGTAAGAATATGAACAATAAAACACGAATTTAACAAAAAACTTTGTGCGTTTTCTGTTTTTTTAGTACTTTTGCAACCAAGAAATAGAATCATCACGCGTATGAAGAAACTACTACTCACTATCGTCGCCCTTTGTGGCATCGCCTTCGGAGCAGAGGCCCAGCAGAAACGACTGGTGCTCGTCGAGGAGTTCACCAATACCGGCTGCGGCCCCTGTGCCTCCTGGTCGCCCATTCTCGACAGTTGCATCAACTACCGTCTGGGCGACTGCATCGCCATCAAGTATCACTCCGGATATCCCAATGCCCAGGACGAGTTCTTCCTCTACGACCGTGAGGCACAGCAGGCCAAGGTGGACTACTACCAGGTGACGGGCGTGCCCACCACCATTGTCGACGGCGTGGAGCTGGCCGACCGCACGTTCAACTATCTGGAGCGTGTCATCAGCTACTTCAACGAGCAGCCCGTGCGCGGCCACCTTACCGTGGGCAAAGAGCTCGACGTGGCCACCCGGCAGCTCACCGTGCACGCCAGCTTCACTCCCGCGGCCGACATCAGCGCGCCCAACGTGCGCCTCTTCGTCGCTGCCATCGAGGAGCATATCCAGAGCCCCAAGCCCTACCCCAACGGCGAGACCGAGCTCTACTACACCATGCGCAAGCTCATCACCGGCGCACAGGGACACACCATGGGCGCCACGCTCAGCGAGGGGCAGACCTACAGCTACGACGGCACGTGGACGGCCGACTTCTTCGACGACCTCAGCCAGCTGGGCGTCGTGGCCTTCGTGCAGGACATGGACACCCGCGAGGTGATAGCCACGGCATATATCGGTCCCGAAGCCGAGGGCTACAACCGCATGGCACTGATGAGCCTGAGCGACACGCCCGACCTGCTGTGCACACCGCAATACGCAGGCAAGGTCATCTTCCGCAACGACGGCGCCGGCACCGTGAGCTCTGCCACACTCAACGTGCGCATCAACGGGCAGGTGAAGCAGTATCCCTGGACCGGACAGCTCGAGTATCTGGAGCGCGACACCATGACCTTCAGCGACATGACCAGCTTCATGCTCGCCACCGACGGCAATAACCGCGCCGAGCTGTGGCTGAGCGACATCAACGGCGACGCCGCGGCCCGCAGCAACGCCATCACGCGCACCTTCAGCAACTCGGTGCAGGCCAAGGGCAACGTGCAGCTGCGCCTCTACACCGACAAGAAGCCGGAGGAGACCACATGGAAGCTCTTCGACTCGGCAGGCGACATAGTGCTCGAGGGCGGGCCCTACACCGAGGCGCGCAAGTTCATCACCGTGCCATTCAACCTCACACGCGACGACTGCTACCTCCTGGAGTTCTACGACGCCGGCGGCGACGGCATCAAGGGCACGGCTGGCAACGGCTACTACCAGCTGCAGCAGATAGACGCTGCAGGAAAGACCACACGCATAGCACAGGGCGACTACGACGGCGCCCTGCACGACATCTTCTTCCGCCTCGACGGCACACCGGCCCAGCCGCCGCTCGTGCTCTTCGAGGAGTTTACCAACACCGGATGCGACCCCTGCGCCGAGTTCTCGCCCGCGCTCGACCGCATCATCTACGAGCGCATGGCCGACATGGTGCCCATCACCTACCACTGGAACTTCCCCTCGGCCGCCGACCCCTTCTACCAGAACAACCCAGCCGACGTCAGTAATCGCATAGACTACTACGGCGTGACGGGCGTGCCCGCCCTCTTCGTCATGGGACAGCGCGCACTGGCCCACGGCTACGAGGACCAGCTGGGCAGCTACATCGACATCAGCCGCAGCGAGATGCAGACCAAGGTGAAGGTGGAGGGCGAGGCCCTGCTCGGCACCGACGGACTGCTCAGCGTGCGCGCCCGGCTCGTGCCCACCGAGGACACCGACGGCAGGCAGCTCCGTCTCTTCGTAGCTGCCGTCGAGGAGCGCGTGCAGTGGGACAAGCCAGCACCCAACGGCGAGCGCTCGTGGAACTACGTGATGCGCAAGCTACTCACACCAGCCGGCGGACAGCAGCTCGACGAGCAGCTCACGGCCAACACACCATATTATTACGACTACACCTGGCAGGTAGCAGGCTTCGACAATACGGAAGAGCTCGGCCTCGTGCTCTTCGTGCAGGACAAGGCCACACAGCAGGTCGTAGGCACATGCTATGTGCCCCGCCCCACGGGCGACCGCCGTGCCGCCAAGATTGTGCAGGTGGTCGAGGCCCCCGACCGCATCTGCCAGCCGCTCTTCAGCTCCAGGCTCGCCGTGCGCAACACCGGACGCGAGACACTGCGCTCGGCCACCCTCTGCGTGAGCATCAACGGCACCGTGCAGCAGACGCCATGGACGGGCAATCTCCGCCCCCTGGCCATCGACACGCTGCAGACGCCCGACTTCACCGACTTCGAGCTCAGCACCACATCGGCCGCCAACGAGGTGGAACTGTGGCTCAGCCAGCTCAACGGCAGCCAAGAGGAGAGTGCCCACGCCCATCTCACACTGACCAATGCCTACGCAGCACAGCACGCCGTCCGGCTGACCGTCATGACCGACAACCGACCGGAAGAAATCACCTGGAAGGTCTACGACTCGGCCGGCGACGTGGTCTGCGAGGGCGGACCCTACACCGAGAGCCGCAAGCGCCAGGTGGCCGACCTGCCGCTCACGAGCGACGACTGCTACACCCTCGTCTTCACCGATGCCGGAGCCGACGGCATCACCGGAGCCAACGGCCGCGGCTACTACATGCTGCACGAGGTGACGGCCGACGGCAAGACACGCCTGCTCACACAGGCCGACTACGCCACGGCCACCCACACCGTCTACTTCAGCCTCAGCGGCACAGGCACACCCGGCGGCATAGCCACCGCACACGGCGCCACGCCGCAAGCCGACCACACGGAGCAGGCCGCCTACACGCCCGACGGACGCAAGGCCACACAGCAGGGCACACACCTTATTATATATAAGGACAAAAAAGTAATAACCAACAAATAAAAAAAGCGAAACAATGAAGAGACTTTACACACTCATGCTTCTCGCCATGGGCTGCATGACAGCCGCCATGGCACAGTGGAACACCAATGCCACGCCCAAGTGCATCTACGAAGCTCCCGCAGGGAGCGACTACTATGCCTGCACCTCAAAGGCCGTGCGCACCGCCGACAGCAAGACATGGATAGCCTGGAAGACCTGGGGGGTGAAATACGTGGGCGAGACCAAGTGCCTGGCCGTGCGCACCTACCTCCAGCTACTCAGCGCCGACGGCGTGCCACAGTTCGACGAGCCCATCCTGGTCAACGACCACATCACGGCCTCTTGGTGGAGCCAGTACTCGCTGCAGGTCGCTGCCGACGGATCGGCCATCGTCACCGTGGCCGACGGGCGCACCGAGGAGACCGCCATACCCACCGGCAGCGGCACAGAGGCCTACAGCGCACAGACCTTCACACCGGCCATCTACAAGGTGAGCCAGGAGGGCGACATGCTCTGGGGACTCGACGGCGTGGAGTACCGTCAGTACACCAACGCGGAGTTCACTCGTGCCATCGTCGTGGGAGAGGACACCTACTTCTTCTTCTACAACCAGACATACGACGGCAGCGGAACAGCCGACGACATGACCGACTACGGCACCTTCGTGCAGCGCATCAGCGACGACGGCACCGAGGCTTGGGACACGCCCCGCAAGTGGAGCGACGACCAGGTGTTCCCCACGCTGGTACCCTCTACCGACAGTGAGTTCCTGCTCATCGAGAACTCGCCCCTGGGCGCCCTGTGCCACCGCCTGAACGCCGACCTTGAAGAGGTGTGGGGCGAGGCCGTGCTGATCGACGACAACAGCTCCAGCGACAAGAGCATGCAGCCCTACAAGGCCGTCAGCGACGGACAGGGCGGCGCTGCCGTGGCCTTCGTGCGCGCCATGGGCGGCTTCTCCCACAACATTCGCGTGCAGCACATCTACGCCGACGGTTCACTCGGCTTCGGACTCACCGGACTCGACGCTGCCGACACCGAGGACAACGACTACGACTACTGCAATATTGCAGCCAACCCCGCCACCGAGCAGATACTCGTGGACTTTGAGTCGCAGATCAACGACAATGGCTACCACGTCATGCTTCAGGGCTTCTCCTACGACGGCGACTACCTCTTCGAGCCCCTCGGACTGTCCATCGCACAGAAGACCACCAACAGCGGCTACGCCTTCGGCTCCGTGGGCTGCGGCGCACTGAGCAACGGCGACTGGATCGTGGCCTACCGCGACGTGCAGGCATGGGGCGCCAACACATCGTTCATCATCCGCCGCTACGATGCCGACGGCAAGCAGCTCTGGACACGCACCATCGGCCGCAACCTCGACCCATCGAGCATCACCTTCATCGTCGAGGAAGACGCCAGCTACCTCTTCTACCGCGAGTATGCCGCAGCCAAGAACCCCGGCATCACCGTCTTCCGCATCGCCAACGACGGCACCTACAGCCAGGCCGTGGGCATCAGCGAGCAGCCAGCCAGCAGCACCGCAGCCTGCCAGCAGCACTACTACAGCCTCGACGGCAAGCAGCTCCAGCAGCCCGGCCGAGGCATCAGCATCGTGCGCCACAGCGACGGCACCATGAGCAAAGTGATGAAGTAAGAACTAACCTCATACACACATATAACCAACAAAAAACAAAAGCCTTATGAAACAAAGACTATCTCTCATTCTGGTGGCCATGCTCGCCGCTATAGGCGTGCAGGCTCAGGTCATTGCATACGACGTGCAGACCACCACCACCGCCTATGAAGACATCACAGGCGCGACAGTCATCGACCTGCAAGGCACCGTGGGCAAAGACCTCTCGAAGGTGCTCCTTGATGCCGACGGCAACATCAGCTTCAATGCCGCCGACGACGTGACGGCCTTCCCCATCGGCTTCGACTTCGGCTTCGACGGCAAGACCATGAAGTACTTCCTGCTCACCGGCGACGGTGCCGTGATGCTCTACGAGGACCAGACCGTGAGCACCGACATACACGTGCTGGGCAGCACTGCCGCTGCCAACATCCTGACTGCCGGCAATGCCGAAAACATGTTCGGAGCCATCGTGCGCCAGGGTGCCTACGGACTCGACGACACCGAGATAAGCTATAAGCTCGAAGGCACCGAGGGCCAGCACGTGCTCGTCATCCAGTACAAGAACCTGGGCTGGCAGAGCGGCGCCTGGAACTATGACACCGAGGTGGCCAAGAGCCAGATACAGTACCGTCTGTATGAGGCCACGGGCAACATCGAGATGAAGGTGTCGGGCTTCAAGCCCTACGACAATGCCAACGTGGGTTCCTACATGTGGATGCGCGCCGGCATCGTGGGCGACAAGAAGGACTGGCTCTTCATCACCCAGTACGACGCCAACGGTGCCAGCAGCCTGAGTCAGAGAGACGCCAACGTGACCTACAGCGCCTCGCAGTATCCCCGGCCAGAGTGCTACTCTGACTTTGGCTGATGCCAACAATGTACCTGCTACCTATCGTTGGAGCAACGGTGCTACCACTACCAGCATCAGCGGCTCGTTTGAGAAGGGTTCGGCCGACCACTTCCTCGTGCTCATCAGCAACAGCGCTGAGCTCACCCAGCAGCCCGCCGACAAGACGAAATATGCCGTGGAAGACCTCATCGGCAATGCCATCGTCGCTGCCGTCGTGCCCGCCACCGCCTCGTCGACCGAGATGGCCGAATTTGCCACACCCGACGACTGGGAGGCCTATGCTGCCACGACCTACTACGTCCACGTTTTCGGCTACAACTCACTCTGCTCGGCAGGCCCGCTCTACAACGCCACGCCCGCCACGGCGTCCATCGTGACCATGCCCGCAGCCCCTGCTGCCATTGCCGCTGCCAACGTGGGGCTGAACCAGTTTGAGCTCAACCTCACCGCCAGCGCCGCTCCCATGCTTGTGGCCATCACCGACCAGCAGGGCGTAGACCGCTGGGGCGACCCCGCACCCTTCGGACGCTTCGGCACACCTGCCGGCAACTATAAGGTGGGCGACGAGATAGCCGACGGCGGCCAGGTGGTCTTCGTCGGACTGCCCGTCACGGCCGAGCTCGCTGCCACCAAGGCCATCGCCGACCTGGGTGCCGCCGACGCTGCCGTGCTGAGCGAATATGCCGCCGACGGACTCACCCTCACCTTCGCACAGGGCAGTGCTCCCGCTGCGCCTAAGTACTACGCCGCCGACCAGGCTGCCCGCATCTATGTGGGCAACACGCTGAAGATTGCTTCGGCCGACAAGAATATCACCAAGGTGGAACTGACCACCGCCGGCTTCAACTGGAACGGCAGCAACGGTCTCTACGCCGCCGATGCCCTCGGCCATGGCGCCCTGGTGAGCAAGAGCGGCGGCAACACCATCACCGTGAGCGGCTTCTGCAGCAAGGAGATAGCCATCAGCAACCTGCTGGCCGACGGCGAGACGGAGGGCGCACAGCTGCGTGTCGTGGCCGTCAGCGTCTACACCGAGGCTGAGGGCGAGCCAGAGCCTGTCGTCATCGACGGTCTCGTGCCTGGCAAGGCCTACTTCGTGCGTGCATGGAGCGCCGACGGCAAGGGCGGATTCTCTTCGGATTATACCGAGACCACCGTTGTCACCGATGCCATGATGCCTTGGGAGAAGGTCATGGACGAGACAGTGGGCTACGAGGCCTTCCTGCCCGGATGGACAAAGAGCAACGACGAAGAATGGCTGAGCCAGCCTGGCGAATACGTATATAGCAACATCACTTATATAGAGAACGCAGAGGAAGGCTCTGTCAGCTGGCTGGAGACCCCCTACATCCTTCTCGGCGAGAAGGGCACCAAGCTCAAGGTAGAGCTCGGCGGCACAGCACGTGCCGGATGGATGGCCAGCGACTGGACACTGGCCGAGGGCGAGAAGATTGTGTTCCAGGTGACGAAGGACGGCGAGCAGTACACCGACGTCTTCACCATCGACAACACCAATGCTACGGTGCTCAAGAACCGCAGCATGACATCCTTCACCACCTACTTCAGCGAGATGGCCGGTGAGAAGGTGCGCCTGCGCATCCTCGCCAAGCGCTTCTCGCTCGGTCAGCTCCAGATAGCCGGCATCTACCTCGATGCCAAGGGCGACTGCGAGGCTCCCTTCGACCTGCGCTATGCTGGCACCGACGGCGGCAACTGCCTTGTGGAGTGGACTCCCGTGGGCAAAGAGACCGCCTGGGAGGTGAGCTACAAGGCTGCCGACGAAGAAGTGTGGAGCGACCCCGTGGCCGTGAGCGAGGCCCGCATAGCCCTCGCCGGTCTGGCCGGTGCCACCAACTACATGGTGCGCGTGCGTGCCCTGTGCAGCGAGACGGGCTACAGCTCGTGGTCGGACATCTTCTCCTTCAAGACACCGTACACCGCTCCACTCTATATCGACATTGCTGAGAGCACTGCCGACTGGGCCGTCTACGCCGGCATCCTGTCCGACCCGACCGAGCTCTATCCCGGCGGCGACATCCGCCTGAACCCCACATGGGGCGGCGTGTTCAACCCCTGGGGCACGGAGACCTATGCCTTCCTCGTGAGCCCCGCCATCACGCTGCTCGACCAAGAGGGCGTGAAGTATGAGGCCAACATCGACATCGCTACTAACTATGCCGCTACGGGCGACACGCAGTTTGCCGTCCAGGTGCTCGTGCTGAAGGACAGCGAGACCTTCGCTCCCACACCTGCCGACGTCATCGGCACCATCGACGTGGCCGAGTTGCCCGCAGAAGGTCTGCAGGGCACCTACACCCTGCCCTTCACCGGCTTCACCGGCAATGTGCGCCTGGCCATCTATGCTGCAGGCACAAGCACCGGCGACCTGCCATGGCTCACCTTCACCGGAGTAGGCATCACCTACGACGAGACCACCACGGGCATCGTCAGCGCCGAGACGAAGCATGCACAGACCGACACCGTCTACAACCTGCAGGGTGTGCGCGTGAGCCAGCCCACGAAGGGACTCTACATCAAGAATGGTAAGAAAATATTCGTGAAATAAAAACAAGAAATGAAAAGACTACTGATTCCAGTGATTCTTCTGTTTGCTGCCATGGCTCCGGCCATGGCACAGACAGACGAAACATTCCAGTTTGTCGACGAGAATGGTAGTGTCGTCCCCGACGGCACTACCATTGTCGCGACAACACTCGTCGAAGACGAATTCATGGGCAACAACATCCCCTCCGGCCTGTACGTGAAGAACACAGGCGAGACCACGGCCCATGTGCGCATCATCTATGAAGTGAGCCAGATAGACAACGGCCTGGTGCAGGTGTGCTTCCCTGTGACATGCAACTCCAAGGGCGCCGTCGGCAGCTACGACACCGCCGCCGGCCCGATGATGGCCGACGAGGAGCGCGACCTGCAGAGCGAGTGGTTTCCCGAGGCCTATGGCACGTGCAAGGTGAAGTACCGCCTAGAGCTCATGGAGCAGCGCGGCCTCTTCCCCCGCCAGACCTACGAGAAGGTGGCCGACGGCCCGACAGTGTCTGTCGTCTTCAGCTACGACGACCCCGCCGCCGTCACGTCGCTCGTGCAGCAGCACGCCCCGAGCGCCCAGCGCTACGACCTGCTGGGCCGGCAGCACAAGGGCCAGCGCGCCATCGTCATAGACCGCGGCCGCAAGGTCGTCAGAAAATGACACCATTGCAAAAGGACCAGCAGACCATCGTCTGAACTCCCGAACTCCTGAACTCCTGCAACTCCTAAAAAAAAGACATGACCAAACGACTACTCCTTTTCGCAGCTCTGCTCTGCATCATGGGCACCGTCCGTGCACAGCTGCCCTCCGTCGTGCTGAAAGACCTGGCCGGCAAGGCCGTGAGCACCGACACCCTCTCCAATGGCGGCAAGCCGTTCATCATCGATTTCTTCGCCACATGGTGCAAGCCCTGCAACCGCGAGCTCGACGCCATCGCCGAGGTCTACGACGACTGGCGCGAAGAGACCGGCGTGAAGATTATCGCCATCAGCATAGACCAGGCACAGAACATCAACAAGGTGAAACCGCTCGTCGACAACCACGGGTGGGACTACGACGTGCTGCTCGACCCCAACGGCGACCTCAAGCGTGCTCTCGGCATACAGATGATACCCTACGTGCTCATCGTCGACGGCAAGGGTCAGATTGTCTACAAGCACAACGGCTATACCGACGGTGCCGAGACAGAACTCATCGAGAAAGTACGCGAACTCATCGCAAGTGACAACTGACCCCGTGAGACATCATGCGTAACAACATCTTATCATCTATCACCGCCATCACCCAACGCCCCATGAGCGCAGCGCAGCAGTCGTTGCGCTTTTTGGCTTTATCATTCATAGCCAGCCTTGCGCCCCTGGGCCACACGCTGGCACAGACCACGCTGAGCGGCAGCATACAGACCGACATACTCATCCCGCAGACCGACAGCGTCATCGGCGCCGAGAAAGACGGCGACTGGGGCAAGACCAACACCTACATAGACCTCATGCTGCAGAGCAAGGACGTGGAGGCCGGCGCCCGTCTGGAGTACCTGGAGCACCCGCTGCCACAGTTCAAGAGCGAGGATGGCTACCGGGGCTGGGGCGTGCCTCACTTCTACGTGAAGGGCAAGGGCCGCAACGTCGACCTCACCCTCGGCACGTTCTACGAGCAGTTCGGCTCGGGCTTCGTGCTCCGCGCCTATGAGGACCGCCCCCTGGGCATCGACAACTCCATCCTCGGCGCCCGCCTGCACGCCCAGCCCTTCCAGGGCGTGCGCCTCACCACGCTCTACGGCAAGCAGCGCGTCTACTGGGACTGGCCCGACAGCTATCTGGCCGGCGCCGACCTGGAACTGAACGTCGACGAGTGGCTGCCCGCCATGCAGCGCAGCGACACGCGCCTGATGCTCGGCGCCTCGTGGGTGAACAAGGACGAGCGCCAGCAGGACGACATCTTCACCGACCAGACCCACAAGCTCAACCTGCCGCGCTACGTCAACGCGTGGGACGTGCGGGCACAGCTCAACCACGGCAACTGGAGCCTCCTGGGCGAATATGCCCAGAAGACGGCCGACCCGAGCTACGACAACAACTACACCTACAGCAAGGGCCATGTGGCCATGCTCTCCGGCACCTATTCGCGCAAGGGCCTCAGCCTCCTGCTGCAGGCCAAGCGGTCGGAGAACATGTCGTTTCGCAGCCAGCGCTCGCAGAAGGGCATACCCGCACGCATCAACCACCTGCAGGCCTTCACCCTCGACCACACCTACGCCCTGGCCGCACTCTATGCCTACGACACGCAGATGGCACTGGGCGAGTGGGCCTATCAGGCCGAGCTGGGATACCAGTTCAAGCGCCGCACGACGCTCGGCGGCAAGTATGGCATGAACGTCAAGGTCAACTATAGCTACGTGCGCAGCATACAGCACGACTACGCCGCCGCTGCCGACCTCAAGGGCACCGACTGGTTCTACAGCAGCTTCTTCAAGTGGGGCGACCAGACCTACTATCAGGACTTCGACATACAGATAGACCGCAAGTTCTCCAAGTCCTTCAAGCTCAACCTCATGTATATGAACCAGCGCTACAACCAGCAGGTCATCGAGGGCCACGGCGAGGGCATGATACACAGCGACGTCTTCGTGGCCGATGCCAAGTATCAGTTCTCGCCCAAGGTGACACTGCGCGGCGAGGCCCAGTACCTCAGCACGAAGGAAGACCAGGGCGACTGGCTCTTCGGCCTGCTCGAGCTCTCGCTCGTGCCCCACTGGATGCTCACCGTGAGCGACATGTACAACGCCGGCGAGAGCCACGTGCACTACTATCAGGGCCTCGTCACCTTCAACACCGGCGCCCACCGCATACAGGCCGGCTACGGCCGCACCCGCGCCGGCATCAACTGCTCGGGCGGCGTCTGCCGCTACGTGCCCGCCTCGCGCGGATTCACCCTCAGCTACAACTATAACTTCTAAGCCATGAGCAAGCATCCATCATACCCCCTCCACTACCCCCTTGCCGCCTACGTAAGCTGCGCTGCCAGCGCAGCCCTCAGAGTCGGCGAAGCCCTCAAAGTCCGCGCAGCCCTCACCCTCACGGCAGCCCTCGCCCTGGCCTCGTGCAGCAACATTGCCGACGACGAGCGCCTCATCTACGTGAAGCAGCCCGACGTCAACCGCAAGGTGCTCGTCGAAGACTTCACCGGGCAGCGCTGCGTCAACTGCCCCGCCGCCACGCTCGAGATAGAGAAGATGCAGGAGCAGTTCGGCCACGACAACGTCATCGCCGTGGGCATACACTCCGGCCCGCTCGGCTTCAAGGGCAGTGCCAGCCTCCTGGGCCTGGCCACCGAGCTGGGCGACGAGTACTACAGCCACTTCGCCATCAGCTACCAGCCGCAGGGTCTCGTCAACCGCACAGGCAAGCAGGACTACCAGCAGTGGGCCGCCAGCGTGCGCGAGCTCATACAGCAAGCCGCACCCCTCACCATCAGCCTGGACTGCGCCTACGACAGCGTGAGCCGCCAGGCCACCATCGACGTGCAGGCCCTGGCCACCACAGGCACCGTGGACGGCAAGCTGCAGCTATGGGTCGTCGAGGACAGTATCACGGCCATGCAGCTGCGCTACAACATCGTGGACCAGCCCACCAGCGGACAGCTGCAAGACCGCCAGTACGTGCACAACCACGTGCTGCGCGCCGCCGTCAACGGCACCTGGGGCGACGAGGTGAGCATCAGCGAGGGACAGGCCCTCACCAAGCACTATGCCTTCACCGCCGACGAGGCTTGGAAGACAGAGCACCTCAGCGTCGTCGCCTTCGTCTACAACGATGCCGGCGTGGTGCAGGTAGAGAAACGACACATCATCAACCAATAAAAGCAACAGACACATGAAAAGACTGTTTACTCTTCTGTCTGCTATCGTCATGGCAGGCACCCTGGCTGCCCAGACAGCCTTATGGCAACAGGCACCGCAGCCCGTCCGACAGTTGAAGAACACCCATCGCGCCGTCGCCCAAGGACAGTCGTGGTGGGGCTATGCCACCAGCAGCGACGGGCTCGCCGGCTTAGGCGTGAGGAGCGCCGACACCTACCACTGCGCCATCTTCGTGCCCGGCGACCACAGCGTGGCCGGCGGCAAGACCATCGACGGCATGCGCTTTGCACTCATGGCACCCAACGCCAGCGACGTGAGCGTGTGGATAGCCACCGAGCTGCCCGACGACCTCAGCGACCCCACCGTCGTGCGACAGCAGGACGTAGACTACAAAGGCCCCAGCGAGGATGCCATCAGCGTGATGCTCGACGAGCCCTACGCCATACCCGACGACGGATGCTACGTGGGCTATAGCTTCACCATCGACCCGATGACCTACCAGAACGATGCCTACCCCGTCCTCACCAACGGCACCGACACGCCCAATGCCCTCTTCATCCGCACGGAGACGGTACAGTCGTCGTGGACCGACCTTTACGGCCAGGGCTTTGGTGCGCTCTACCTGCAGCTGCTGCTCAGCGGCGAGTTTGAGCAGTTTGCCGTGTCGCCCTCGGGCATCGGCACCGTCTATTCCGCTCCCGACGCCGCCAACACCCTGCAGGTCACGCTGACCAACTATGGCACCGCCCCCGTGGAGAGCATCGACTACACGGTCGTGACCGACGGCGAGGAAGGCCCACTGCAGCACCTCGCGCTCGACGAGCCTTTGTCCAACTATGAGCAGACCACCGTCAGCATCAGCGTGAACGGCATGCCCACGGCCACAACGGTCTACCAGATGATCAGCGTGACCGGCGTCAACGGCCACGACAACATGGCCGAGGAGCCCGACTGCGAGTACCTGCTCGTCACGCTCAGCGAAATCCTGGAGCGCAACGTGGCCGTCGAGGAGTACACCGGCACGGGCTGCGGCTGGTGCCCCCGCGGCATCGTGGGCATGGAGAAGATGCGCCAGACCTTCGGAGCCCGCTTCGTGGGCATCGGCATACACCAGTACAACACGGGCGACCCGATGTATCTGGGCACCAACAACTATGCCCAAGTGGGCTTCACCGGCGCCCCGTCGTGCAAGCTCGACCGCCACGCCACCCTCGACCCCTACTACGGCTCCGCCGACGACATCTGCGACGACTTCCGCGCCGAGATGGCTGTGCCCGCCCTGGCCAAGGTGGCACTCAGCGCCGTATGGAACAGCGACAAGACCAAGGTCGACGCCGAGGCCACGGTGACCGCACTCTACGAGGACGCCAACTACAGCGTGGAGCTGGTCCTCATAGCCGACGACGTGAAGGGCACCGGCACCTCCTGGCGCCAGCAGAACTACTACTCCTCCCAATACTCGTCGTCGCAGCTGCCTGACGACCTGGCCCCCTACGGCAAAGGCGGCAGTCTGGGCACATCGACCATCACCCCGTCATTCAACGATGTGGCCATCGCCAGCTCCTACGCCAGCGGCAAGAACCAGGCCGAGGCCGTCAGCGGCCTCAGCGCCGGACAGTCGCAGAACGTGAGCTACACGCTCAGCATGCCCACCAAGACCACGCTGAAGAGCGCCATAAAGACCGACAAGGTCTTCGCCGTGGCACTCATCGTAGGTCCCGACGGCACCATCGCCAACTCGGTGAAGGTGCCCGTGACCGATGCCATCCACGACGGCGTGAGCAGCACAACGGTCGCAGCCACGGCCGCCCGCGAGAGCTACACGCTCGACGGACGCCGTCTCGAGGCATCTCAGCGCGGCCTGAACATCGTGCGCACCGCCGACGGACGCACCATGAAGATGGTGGTGAGGTAAGCCAAAAGGCAGATGCATGCACGATGCATAAACCGTGCATACACGGATAAATATATGGTTTTGTAAGTCATTGAAAGCGAGAATGTTACGAATTTCAGCTTGAAACCATTCCGTTTTACCCCCTAAACGACCCCCGTTTACACCCTAAACGACCCCCGTTTACCCCCTAAACGAGCCCCGTCTACACCCTAGCCGAGAGTCGGCTAGGGTGTAGACGGGGCTCGTTTAGGGTATAGCGGAAGGTCGTTGGCAATACTTTTGGAGATCAAAGCAGGCTGCGACGCATAAAGATGCGGGCCTGAAAGAGGCAGTAAACGCGCTGTACGGCGCTATCGTCCGAGCCAGCGCATGGGGTTGAGCAGCTGTTTCCAGTTGCGCAGCTGGAACTGCATGACGCCGTCGCCTCCCACTGTGCCGAGCGCCTGTCGGGCCGACACATGCTGTCCCGGGCGCACGCTGACGCTTGCGAGGTTGCAATAGACTGAGATGTATCGGCCGTGCCTGACCATGACGATATGGTTGCCCGCACCCTGCACATAGACGCCGCTCACCTCGCCGTCGAAGACGCACTGCGCCTTGGCTCCCGGCTGTCCCTTGAGGTGTATGCCCTTGGAGTCGAGCCGCACGCCCTTGAGTCCCTCCACGGCATAGCTTCCGAAGTTGCGCACGATGCGGTAGGCCCCAGTGATGGGCATGGGCAGGCGTCCACGGTTGCTCTCGAAGCTTCCAGAGAGCTTGCGGTCGGCCGCCGGTTCGGTAAAGGTCTCTGCGGCCGCGCGCTCCGTCTTGGCAATGTCGCGGCTGCGTGCACTCTCCTCCTCGCGTGCGGCTTGCTCAGCTTTCTTGCGCGCCGCTTCGGCCTCTCGTGCCCTGCGGTCGGCCGCGGCGCGCTGTGCTGCATCCTTTCGTGCTGCGGCTCGCGCCTCTCGCTTGGCCCGCTCCTCGGCAGCCTTCGCCTCGGCTATGCGGCGTGCGTTCTCCTTGCGTGCCGCCTCGGCCGCGGCTCGCTTGCGTGCCAGCTCCTCCTGCCGCTTCTTGCGGGCCTCGGCCTCCGCCTTGCGCTTCGCCTCGGCCTCGGCACGCGCCTTGGCACGCGCTATCTCCTCGGCTATCATGCGGTCTATGCGTGCGTTGAGCTCGGCCTCCTGCTTCTGCTGCTGGGCAATGACGGCGTTGAGCGTCTTCTGCTCCTTCTGCAGGGCGTCTACCTGGCGGCGCTGCTCGCTCTGCTGTCCCTCGAGTTGCTGGCGCTCCTGCTGTCCGCGGGTCAGGAGTCTGTGCTTGTGCTGCTTGGCGTCGGCCACCTCGGCCTGCTTCTGCCTGAGCTGCTCGCGCTTCTGCTTCACCGCCTCGCCCTGTGCGCGCTGGAAGGTGGCATACTCGCGGGTGAAGCGCATGCGCCGGTACATCTGGTTGAGGTTGTCGGCGCTGAAGACAAACATGAGCTGGCTCTGTATGTTGCGGTTGCGGTGCATGTAGCGCAGCGACTTCTTGTATCGCTGCTTGCGTTCGTCGAGCTCGCGCGAGAGGGTGTCTATCTGTCGGTCCATCAGTGCGATGTCGGCATTGAGCGTCGTGATGTCGCGCTGTATGGTGTCGATGGTGCGCCGTTTGGCATCTATCTCGTTGCTCAGTATGAGGAGCGTCTGCATGCCCTGCCTGACGTTGTTCTCCACCTGCCTGACGCGCTTTCTCTTCGCCTCGGTGTCCTGGTGCAGCTGCTTGCTCTGGCTCTGCAGCGACTTGACCGAGGGCTGGGCCTGCCGCTTCTGCTGCGCAGCCCTCTGCCGGGTGCGTGTATTGGTGGTCTTGCGCTTCTGCTGTGTGGCGGCAGGGCGCTTCTTCTGTGTGGCAGCCTGCCTGCGCTGCGTGGTGTGGGCACGGCGCGACGAGGTGGCGCGCTGGCCGTCGATGGCGACCTGCGTGCACAGCAGCATGAGCAGCAGCAAGAGGAGACGTTTCAGACCTGTCAGCATCGTCACCACTTATTATTTATAGGGCCATGAATCGGCGGAGTATCTCGTCTATCTCCACCTCGTTATACTTTCCTGAGATGTTGGTGCGCGTCTCCCAGTCGGAGTCGTTGCCCAGGTAGTTGAGCTCGAGCGAGAGCTTCAGCTCCTTCTTCGGCGTGGTGACGGTGATGCCCATGTTGTCGGGGAAGTGCTTGCGCCCCATCTGTGCGAAGTGGCGGTAGTCCCAGTTGAGCTGGGTGGTGGCGTTGTTGTTGAGCCGGTCCTGGTAGGCTATGTTGGCCATGCTGATGCGCCCTGTGGCCTTGCTGGCCAGCCAGGAGTAGTTCATGCCAGCCTTGGCGTCGTCGTAGCTCACGATCATGTTGTCGCCCTCGGCCATGGTGGTGAAGGCGTCCATGTCCTGCTGTGCCACACTCTGGTGATTGGGCAGGAAGAGCTCGTTCCAGAAGAGTGCCTGGAGGGTGTAGAAGTTGATTCCGCTCTCGCGGAGGAAGTCCACGTAGTGATAGGGCACGCGCAGGTACTGCTTGTTGATGCGGTCCATGATGAGCACCTGGTCGGGCGTGAACTCCAGGCGTGCTGCCTCGACGAATCCGAAGGCCATGAGCTGCAGTCGTATGACGTCGTTGCGCTTCATCTTCAGGTTGCCAGTGAAGCTCTGCTTGAGCTGTCCCACTTCGATGGCAAACTTCACCTTGGAGGTGACAAACTCCTGTGTCTGCACGTTGGCGTGCACGCGCTGCATGAACGCCTTCTGTTCTACGGTGTCGGCCGAGGCCACGGCCGGCTTGTCGGCCACGACGCTCTTCTTGCTGCCGCAGGCGCCCAGCAGCAGGAGGGGGGCTGCCAGGAGGGCAACGTGGAGGATAGATGTGAGTCTTTTCATCTTTTTCTTGTGTCGTTATGTCGTTTTTATTGTTTGCGTGACGTGTGCGGCTGGTTCACTTCTCGATATACTTGCGCCGCTTTATCTTGCGTGCGAGCAGCCGGTTGTGCTGGTCGTTCTGCAGGGCGCGCTGCCAGAGGGCGACGGCGCCGTCGACGTCGCCGCTCATGGCGTAGATGTCGCCTGCATGCTCCACGACGACGTGACTGGCCGTGGAGTCGTTGTGCAGGGCCTGGTCTATGTAGATGCGGGCCTCGCTGTAGCGTCCCTGTCGGAAGAGTATCCAGGCGTAGGTGTCGAGGTAGGTGGCATTCTCCGGCTCGGCCTTGATGGTGCGGTAGCTCATCTGCTCGGCACGGTCGAGCTGCTTGCCGGTGAGGCTGAGGTAGTAGGCATAGTTGTTCATGCAGCCTATGTTGTCGGGCTTCCACTGCAGGCAGGAGTCGTAGGCAGCATAGGCCTCACGCTCCATGCCCTTCTGGTGGAGCAGGTCGCCCATGACCTCGTAGAAGGAGGAGACGATGTCGGGCGAGCTCTCGGTGGTGATGACGCTGATGCCGTTGCGGAATGCCTCGAGTGCCTGGTCGTAGTTCTCCTGCCGGTAGAAGGCCATGCCCTGATAGTAGTAGAAGGCCATCTCGTCGGGGTTGTACTGTCGTGCTGCGCGGCAGAGGTCTATGACGCGCTGGTCGTCGCTCTCCTCCCAGGCATACTGCACGAGCTGCAGGCGTGCCGAGGCATTGTCGGGTGCGAGCTGTAGCACACGCTCGAGCATGTGGCTGACGCTGTCGCGCGGCATCTTCTTCAGGTTCATGTAGGCAGCGCAGAACTCGGCGATGTCGGGGTCGGGCTCGGGCTGTGCCATCATCTCGCTGAAGAGCGAGAGGATGTGCGTGCTGTCGCCTCCGGCACGCTCGCTGGCTGCTATCTCCTGTCGGAGCAGGTAGACCTTCTCGTCCTGCTCGGCAGCGGGGTTGAGCAGCACGCGGCGCGTGAGCGAGTCGGCCTTCACGCTGTCCTCCTGCATCAGGTAGTAGGTGCGCAGCGACAGCTGGGCGCGGGCGTTGTCGGGCTCCTGGCGGAGCACGCGCAGCAGCAGGTCGCGCGCCTCTGGCTCACGGTCGTTCATCATGAGGGTGTTGGCATAGAGCGTCTGGTAGGTCATGTCGCTGGGGTGCTGGC
>CAJOHP010000049.1 GCA_905234355.1 uncultured Prevotella sp.
ACCCCACCCCGCCCTTCGGGCACCCCTCCCCTTGAAGGGAGGGGAGTGGCTACGCGATGGCATTCGATGGTGTAAACGACTTTTTCAAGTGGACTCAGACCTATAGGTTCCATAAGACTAATGAGTCTCATAAGACCTACAAGCCCCCTTCCCTTATCGTCCTTGCAGGCTTGCTGCCAATTGGCGCAAGGCGGCAAGGACATTCTCATATTCGGGTACTTGGCTCACCCGCTGCTCAAAGGCGTGCCACTCCGTGCGCAGCCACTCGCGGTCCTGGGCGGCCAGGATGATGCCGCGCTGCGTGGGACGCTCGTCACCCAGTTCGCGGCGCATGGCCTCGACCGCCTCGCCGACCAGCGGCAACATGCTCAGCGGATAGCCTTTCTTTATCCATTCGCCAGTGTAGCGCAGCAGCGAGACGGCACTATGCTCACCGTTGTAGTTCAGCTGCTCCATGGCCATGCAGTGCATCCAGCGTGTCATGGCCAGCGTCTTCTCGTGGTTGTGCGGATAGCGCAGCGTGTCGCTCTGCTCACCGGCGATGGTGGCCATCATCGCCGTGCGGCGGCACAGCTCAGCCGAGAGCGGCGGGGCTATGCTGTCATAACAAGTGTAGTCGGCAATCTTATAACTTACATCGTCGGCTTTTTGGCTGATAGTATTGCTGAAGTCGGGCGACAGTCCTGCACGGAACAACAGGTCGTGCAGGCTGAAGATGACAAGAGCCTGCAAGCGTCGCAGCGACGTCGTGTGCAGCGTCTGGCTGAGTGGCCATGGTGCCATGGCCTCACGGGCAAAGGCAGCAGGCGGCAGTGGCAGCACGGGCAACAGCAGTCGCGGGGCGAGCTGTGCCATGGTGGCAAGGCTGGCCGGCGAGGGCTTCTGCCGATTCAGTCCGTAGCCGTCTTCGTCTAAATAGATGTTATACATCAAATACTGCATCTCGTTAAGGTGTCTGTCGGCTAATGTCCGGGCTGTCTGCCAGGCCTCGGCGAGGCGGCCCTGCCCCACCTGTGCGGCTAAGAGTGCCTGCAGCTTCAGGCTGTTGTGCCAGATGTAGACGGTTACATGGCGTTGCATGAGCGTGTCGATGTGCAGGCACCATCGTTCGGCTTCGGCGTAGCGTCCTGCCTCGCTGAGGAAGTTGGCCATGATGCTTACGAGCCTTACGTGCTGGGCGGTTGTGTCGCCATGCTCCTTGCAGTCGTCGGCAACCAGCTGCCGAATCTGCCGGTAGGCTTCATCGGTGTCTGTGCCCCCCTGTTGCCACGACATGTAGAGACAGCAAAGCGTGATTTCGCGCATGGCATCATCATCACCCTGCTGCTTCGCGCGCCCGACGTTCTGGCGCATCGTGTCGTAGAAACGCTGGTAGCAGGCAGCGTAGCCCTCGGCCTGTTCATAGTCGAGGAGCCATTGACGGATGCTGTCGCTGAACAGGTAGACCGAAGTGGGGGCGAAACGTAAGAGCGTGTCGGCAATGGCGGCCCAGCGGTCTTGGGCGCGGGTGGTGGCGGAGACGGCGATCAGGGCCAGGAGGAGAAGGAGGGGACGGTAGTGCATGGAGGAATGGGGGTTTTTATTTCGTCGCGGGGAAACCGCGACGCACTCGAATCAATGAGGTGGTTGTGGCTCAGATAGCATCAATCATCACGAAGGCGGCCCAGCACTCGTAGCGGTCGAAGCGTCCGCCCTCGGCACGTCGCAGTGCCTGCTGAGCGTCGAGGAAGGCCTGGCGCTTGGTCTTGCCAGAGAGCAGCCCGCGGTAGAACTCGGTCATGAGCAGCTGTGTGGCGTCATCGTCGACCTTCCACAGGCTGACGAGCAGGGTCTGTGCGCCAGCTTTCTTGAAGCCGCGTTGCAGTCCGAAGACGCCCTCGCCGGAGATGTCGCCCAGGCCAGTCTCGCAGGCCGAGAGCACGACGAGATCGAGACCGCGCAGGTCGAGGCGCGAGATCTCGCGGGCGGTGAGTATGCCGTCGTCGCTGTCGAGGTCGCTGACGCGGCCGAAGAGATAGTCGGCAGCACCGGTCATCAGCAGGCCGGAGCGTGAGAGCGAGCGGTCTTCCTGCGTCTGTGCCTGCCGGCTGCTGCCGAGCATGTCCTGCATGTCATCGTCGTCTTCGGTGACAGTCTGTGGTTGTTCGGGCTGATAGAAGCCGTGTGTAGAGACGTGTATGAGGGCCTTGTGCTGTCCTGAGAGGGCCTTGAACGACTCTTCGGTGCCCTCTGTTCCTGTGGCCTTGGTGGCGCTGACGCGGTGTGTGCGCATCAGGCTGTCGATGTCTTCCACCTCGCGCAGTGTGCCTTCGAGCACGGGCATTCGTTTTGCTGCGCCGCGCAGGTCGCGCAGTTCCGTGAGGTCGGGCACGTCGCGGAAGGCTGTCTGGCTCTTGCCGCTGCCCGCCTGGGCGGTCATGGCGGTGCGCTCCTTGGCCGTGAGCTCATACTTCAGACCGCCGTAGAGTGCTGCCTGGAGGCGCTGAGTGCCTGTCGACGTGGCGGGGTGCAGCAGTTCGCGCGTAGAGGTGAGGCGGTAGGTGTTGTACTGCTCCATGCCCGGCAGATACTCGATGGCTATCTGGTGCAGCTTGCCTATGGGGGCGAAGAACACGTTCTGTGCGCCCTTCAGCTCGCTTTCCAGCGGACGCCAGAGCATGTCGTAGAGGCGTGAGGAGCCATAGTAGTCGGCCACCTCAAGTGCTTTCAGGTCACTGAGCGTGCAGAGCGTGGTGAGCCGCGGCCGCTCGTAGCCTCGTCGCAGCGTCAGGGCGGCATAGACCAGGCTGTCGTTCTTCATGGGGAATACGACAAACTCTACGGCCACGTCGTTCTTGCCCAGTCGCTTCTGCACGTCCTGCCAACGGGTGCGCAAGCGGCTGGCAATGCCGTTGCCCTCACTCTGCTGCATGGCCTGCATCAGGTCGTAGGTCTGGGTGCGTATGTATGCCTGCAGCGAGTCGGTGTCGACGGTGCGGTTGTGCTTTGCCTTCTGCAGCTCGCCCATGAGCAGCAGCTGGCTCTGCTTGAGCTGCTGGTAGCGTGCTGCCTGCATGGTGTCGGCGCTTTCGGTGATGGCGCGCTCTATCTCAAGCTCGGTGTTGAGCAGCAGTCCCTTGGTGAGCAGGGCGTTGTCGTAGAGCGTGGTCCACAGCTTTGGCGTGCCCGTCTCCATGGCGCCTCGGGTGACGAGCTGTTCGAAGAAGTTCTTCTCGCGGTTCCAGAGCAACTCGCGCTGCTGCGGGTTGAGCACGACGAGCTGCCGGAGCACATAGTCGGCGCGGTAGTCCCACCACTCGGCCAGTGCCTCGGCCGCCTCAGCGTGGCGCCCCAGCCTGTTAAGGCCCTTGGTCAGCCAGCCGGCCACCTGGAAGTACATGCGTTTGCGCCCGCCATCCATCTCCTCGCGCAGCCGGCGTGCGGCGAGTATGGTCTGCACGCTCTCCTCATGGCGGTCCAGGCGCGAGAGTATCATGCTCTTGTAGATGTCGGCTATATAGTTCGTGGCGTCGTAGAGTGGCGCGCCCTCACGTGAGGTCAGCCATACGCGGTATTGGCGCTCGTGCAGCACCTGCCGGGCCAGTTCAAAGGCTTCCAGGCTTTTCTCGTAGTTGCCTATCTCGTCAAATGTCTGGCCCAAATGCATGTAGCACCAGTAGAGCCGGCCTAAGGCGAAGTGGTGCTCGGAAATGTTTTTATCGTTGCTGGGCCGCCACTCGTTGCCGGGTCGCCACAGGATGCTGTCGCGCATCCACGCTGTGCATTGCTCTTCCATGGACTTCAGCTCATCGGTGTGGCCTATACGCTTATAAAAACCTGCCATATAGTAGGTGTACTTCAATGCTTCATCAGTCTGATTCAGATAGTAGTACATGTTGCCAATCGTGTCGGCCGACAGTCGTTCTGGCTTACAGGCGTATGCCTTACGTTGATAGTTTGCTATGCACAGCTTGGCGTAGTCTATGGCCAGCAGCGTGGCTGTGCTGTCGGCTTTACTGTCCTGTGCAATGGTGTTGACGAAGCTTTTCATCACTTCTATACGCCACTCATGTTCGGTGATGGTGTCGTTGTCGAGGCGCTCGCGTGTCCATCGTGCCAGTCGCCGGGTGTCGTTGCACTCCTTGGCCACTATCTCTATCAGGATGGCGATGTTCAGATACTGCTGGTCCTGCTTGCCTTTGGCACGTTCAACGATGGCCGCCGACTCCTCGAAGGTCATCATCGCCTCTTGATGGTAGCCTATGCCAGCATAGATTTTGCCCAGCTTCGTGAGCAGGTCGGCGTATGCCGGGTCGTCACCGCCTAAGAGTGTCAGGACGACGGGCTTAGCTTTCGACAGAGCCTGTGCTGCGTGGGTGTACTGTTTGTTGTCGATTAACTGTTGGTAGATGTGCAGCAGGAGTCTGGCGTGCTCGGGTGTGCCTTCGCTCATGGAGTCGCGTGCCAGGGCGATGGCCAGGCCGTAGTTGCCTCCGTAGCGCAGCTGATAGTCTATCTCAACGGTCTTTCGGCGGTCTACGGGTGCCAGGCGGTAGTAGGTGTCGAGCCTGGCCGCCTCGGCGGTGTCGCCGAGCTGCAGGTGGCAGGCGGCCTGCCACTGCGGGACATACTGTCGGCGGGAGTCAAGATAGGTGAACTTGTCGGCCTTGTCATAGTTCTTAGCTAGATAGTCGAACCACTCCAATGCCTTCTTGTAGTCACCCCGGCGATACATCTCGACAGCGTCGCCGAAGCGCTTGTCGCCCATCTCGTGGCGCTTGACAAACAAGTCGTCGAGATAGTTGTTGGCCTCACGCAGTTGTGCCTCAGCCACCAGCACTTCTGCGGCCGAGTCGCCCAGGACGGGTCGTGTCATGGCGAGTTCCTGCTCCAGGTGCTGGATGACGAGATGTCGTTTCTCGTCATTTGAAAGGTCGAGGAACCGGCTCCACTCGTAGTAGAGGTGTGAGAGGAATTGCAGCGACAGCTTCTCTGCCTCGTGCTGCTTCGTGCGGTGGTAGATGTCGATGGCCTGACGCTGCAGTTCGATGGCCTGTGCGAAACGCTTGTCCAGGCTGTCCGCCGTGGCGTAGAGTCTGTAGAGCAGAGCCAGGTCGCTCAGCGTGAGGGCATAGCACGGATGGCGCTTGCCTATAGCACGCGCTTTCTCGGCAAGGACCTGTTCGCCAAAGGCAATGGCGTCTTTGTAGTAGGGCTTAGAGGATTTGTTGTCGACAATGACAACAGCGAGCGAGTCGTCCATGGCGGCGAGGCGGGCATGGCGCCTGGGGTACTGGTGTGCGATGACGAGCGGCTGTGCAGCAAGGGCATCGAACTGTTTGTGCCTGCTGCCTGCCAGCCCTTCCGAAGATTCAAGTATAGCACGTGCCCTGCCGGCCATCTGGCTGTTGTCGCTGAACACATACTTCAGTGCTTCATTGGCAAAATAGGTTACATCATCTGTCTTATCGCTTCTATATTTTTCATGATAGTACTGGGGATACTTGAACAGCGTGTCGCAAATCTGCGTGCCGAAGGCGTCTGCCAGCACATTGCACAGCTGGCGCTGCATAAGGGCAGTCCTCACGTAGTGGTGCTCTTTCTCAACCATATAGGTCCTGCTCCTTCTGTTCACTTCATTGAGCAAAGTGGCCTTGCGGTCGGGGGACAATGCCTTGCAGGAATCGTTCATCTGTGCCCATGCTGCCTGGTAGGCTCCTTTCTGTCGTTGCTCCTCGAGGTAGGCCTGTTCTCTTCGGGCCATGATCACCTCGGGGAACTCGCTGCCCAGCACAGGGGTAATGACGTCGAGTTCCTGCTGCTTCCACTTCAAGGGGATGAGGTAGTCGCTGTACTCCACATATTTCACCTTCCTGAAGTAAACGTACTGCTCGTGGTATATGTGCGAGAGGAACTGCGCTGCCAGCCTGACGGCCTCGCTGCACTGGCTCTTGCGGTAGATGCTGAGCGCTTCGGTCTGCAGGCGTATGGCTTCCGGATAGTTCTCCTTTCGGTAGCGACTGAAATAGAAGAAGGCCATGTCGCTCAAGGTGAGTGCACAGCCCGGGTGGTCGGGGCCTAACAGTCGTTGCTTCTCCGCGAGCAGGTCGCTTGCTTCACGAAGCACGGTGTTGCGCAGACTGTCGCTGAGTCCATGAGTCCACCGGCTGATATAGCGGCTCATGAGCGAATCCTTTTTGGCCAGATGGGCACAGCTGGCGGGATAGTCGTGCAGGGCATCGATGGCCGTCGTGTTGGTGATGTCGAAGGGCTTATACTTGCGCGAGAAGTACTCTTTGCTGTTTTCAAGTTCGGCCAATAAGGCACGAGACCTTAGGCTGCCTTCATTGATTCTGAGACGTCTCACGCACATGTATAGGTAGTAGGCGCCACTCTCTTTTCTTGCATTGGCAAGCGGAAAAGCCCGCAGTTCGTCCTGGCCTAAATTACTGATAGCATACTTTCGTGCCAAATAGTCGGCCACGGCATCGTCGGCCATATAGCGCGCCATGATGTCGCGGCCAAACAGTTGCAACAGGCGCCGGTAGGCTCGTCCTTCCTCTATGGCTGCGCGGACATAGTGGTGTTCGCTCTCAGATTCATTATAATGTGCATTGTATTCAATCATCCACTGGTCGCTATAGGGCAGCTGACGGTAGATGCTGTCCACGCGGGCCGTCAGCAGACTGTCGGCCTCGCTCATCTTTGGCAGCGGCTGTTTCTCTTCGTCCCAAAGCGACTCGCTCACCTTGTGCTGCGCCTGTGCTCCTGCGCCCCAAAGGGCGATAAGCACCAGCAGTGCTGATATCTTACAATGCCTGATCATATTTCTTGCTTGATAACGTTCTTTATTCGCCGTAGCCCCTCCATCATCTGTGCGCGTGGGCAGGCGATGTTCAGGCGTATGAAGCCGTCGGTGCCGTACATCGTGCCGCTGTTCACCTGCACTCGGCCATGGTTGAGCAGGCGCTCCGTCAGCTCGTCGGCGCCCATGCCGAGCGGCCGTATGTCGACCCACACCAGATAGGTGCCCTCCAAGTGTGTGACGCGCAGCTGCGGCAGTTCGCGAGCGAAGAAGCGGCACAGCTCACAGTAGTTGTCGTAGAGATAGCGGCATAGCTGGTCGAGCCAGTCCTCGCTCTCGCGGTAGGCGGCCTCGAGGGCCACGGGGCCGAAGGGGTTGACGTCGCACACCTCGTTGATGTTGACAGCGTCGTCGCTCTGGGTCGGCACATACGATGTTGGCCACCTGTAGGCCAGCCGTGTTGAACGACTTCGACGGTGAGTTGAGCACCACGGCGTCGGCATCGACAGTGGCCATAGGCACAAACGTGTGTCCAGGCATGACGAGCTCGCAGTGTATCTCGTCGCTCACGATGGCCACACGATGTCGCCTGCAGATGGTGCTCATGCGTTGCAGCTCTTCGCGTGTCCATACGCGCCCCACGGGGTTGTGCGGACTGCATAGCAGAAAGACCGTGGTCTTCTCGTCCGAGCATTTCTGCTCAAAGTCGGTCCAGTCCACGCGGTAGGTGTCGTCGGTCTCTCTCAGCCTGCTTTCCAGCACGGTGCACCCGTTATTGCGAATGCTGCTGAAGAAGCAGTTGTAGACGGGCGTCATGACCAGCACCTGCTCGCCTGGCATGGTGAGTGCCTTGAGCACGCAGCTGATGGCCGGCACGACCCCCGACGTATATAATAAATGTTCGCGTGCGATGTGCCAGTCATGTCGTCGCTCAAACCACGACGTGACGGCCTCGTAGTAGCTGTCCTGCACCATCGTGTAGCCGAAGACGCCGTGGTCTACGCGCCGCCGTAGTGCCTCGACGATGGCCGGGGCAGCGGGGAAGTCCATGTCGGCCACCCACATGGGTATGACGTCTTCCTGCGGCTGCTCGTCCCACTTGTAGCATCCTGTGCCTCGGCGCACGACGGTCTTGTCGAAATCGTATGGTGTCATGGTTTTCCTGTTGTTAGCGGGTCTCTATGATGCAGTTGGCGGGTGCCTTCACGTTCTCGTCGATGGTGACGGAGCCGATGCTGTCGGCCACGATGTGTCCCGACGTGGGGTTCTTGATATGGGTCACGTGCCCTCGGATGCTAGCCTCGACGTTGCTGTACTCGAAGAGTCGGTCGCACCCGGCGTCGAAGGTGCAGTCCTCCAGCACGAGGCGGTCGGCATAGCAGAGCAGCTGCTCGCCGGCCAGGTGGCAGCGCACGAGTCGCACGTTCTTGGAGTGCCATGCCAGATACTCGCCGTCGAGGTGGGAGTCGTAGATGGTCACGTTCTCACACTCCCAGAAGGAGTCCTTGGTCACGATGTGGGCGTGGTGCAACTCCACGTTCTTGCAGTACTGGAAGACGTACTTCGAGTCGCTGCGCAGTCCGTCTATGCGTATGTTCTCCGAGAACATGAAGGGATAGGTGCCGTCGTGCAGCTCGAGGTTGCGTGCCTCGATGTCGCGGCATCGCCAGAAGGTCTCGTCGGCATCGCTGATGACGACGTTCTCCAGACGGAGGTCGTGCATCTCTCGGAAGAACTTGGGTGCGTCGATGCGTGTGTTGCGCATCTCCATGTGGTCGCTGTACCAGATGGCCGAGCGCGCACCGGCGTCGAACCGGCAGTCGCTGATCTTGAAGCGGTGGACGTGCCAGAAGGGGTACTTCCCCCAGAAGTGGCAGCCGTAGGCCTCGATGTCGCTGCACTCCTTGATGGCGCTCTCGCCATCGCCTATGGTCACTTCGTCCAGGCGCAGGCCGTGCTGCTCAAACAGGGGGCGCTCGCCTTCGAAGTGTTGCTTGCTGATAGTGTTCATTATTTATTGTTTGTTTTCTGAGGTTGCAAAGTTACGATTTTTGTGCGACATGCACAACCTTTCGCTTCACTTTTTTGTGCTTGCGGGCCGTAGTACACATACAGAGAAAACGCCGGCAGTCAGGATTTCTTTGCTGACTGTCGGCGTTTATCGTTGGCGGGACATGCTTGTCCCTGGGTTGTTGTTGCTTAGAGCTTGTTGATGTGAGAAGCGAGGCTCGACTTGAGGTTGGCAGCCTTGTTCTTGTGGATGATGTTGGTTTTTGCCAGCTTGTCCAGCATTTTCTGCACCTTGGGATAGAGAGCCACTGCCTCGTCTTTGTTTGTCATGGCGCGCAGCTTGCGCACGGCGTTACGCATGGTCTTAGCGTAGTACTTGTTGTGAAGGGCCTTCTTCTTGTCCTGACGAATGCGCTTCACCGAAGATTTGTGGTTTGCCATTGTTGTGTTTGAGTTGTTAAAATGTTTGGTTTGTTAAAGCTTATAGGTCTTATGCCTCTGTGTTGCCTTCGGCAGCCTTGGGCGGACTCTGCGGCAAGGGCTTGCGCCTGCCCACAAAATCCTCCGCCACCCGTGTCCCGTTTCCGGTAGCGCAGTCACTGCGCAGATGACGGATTTAATGCGTTGTCTCGGTAGTCCCTAGGAGAGTCGAACTCCTCTTTAGAGAATGAAAATCTCTCGTCCTAACCGATAGACGAAGGGACCAAGCGCTGTTAAAGCGGGTGCAAAGGTACTGCAAATTCTCGTTATGGCCAAATTTTCTTAAGGAAAAATGCTGTTTTTTGAGATTTTTTTGTACTTTTGCGCCTGATGTTGTGCAAAACGGAAGCCATCGTGCTGCGCAGCCTGAAGTATGGCGAGCAGCGTCTCATTGTCGACTTGTTCTGTCGTGAGCAGGGTCGGCTGTCGTTTATTGTCACGCTGCCGCGGTCGGCTCGCGGCCGGATGAAGAAGCAGTATTTCCAGCCGCTCACGCTTCTGTCCGTTGAGACCGACGTGCGCGAGGGTCAGCAGCTTCACAAGCTGCGCGATGCCTCGCTGCTCACACCCCTGCCGTCGCTGCAGACCGATGCGTCGAAGCTGGCGCTGGCCCTCTTCACCGCCGAGTTTCTGTGCCATGCCCTGCGGGGCGAGCAGCAGGACGTGCCGCTCTTCGACTACCTGCGCTCGAGCATCGAGTGGCTCGACGGCAGCCGGGGCGGCTATGCCAACTTCCACCTGGTGCTGCTCATGCGTCTGTCGCGCTTTCTGGGATTTCTGCCCAACGTGGAGCATGTGGCGGGCGACGGCGACTATTTCGACCTTCGCGCGGCGTCGTTTGTGGCCGCGCCGCCAGCCCATCCCGACTATGTGATGCCGCAGGAGGCGAGCCACATCAGCCTGCTCATGCGCATGGACTATCCGTCGATGCACCTCTTCCGCCTGTCGCGCAGCCAGCGCAACCGCATACTGGAGCTGCTGTTGCATTTCTACCGCCTGCAGCTGCCCGACTTCCCCGAGCTGCACTCTGTCGAGGTGCTGCGCGAGCTGTTCGGCTGACGGTCTGTCAGACCGCAGGGGCGCCCCCGCGGGGGCGGGCGTCACTTGCCGAGTATCTTGCTGATGACGTGCGTCACGTCGGTCACGTTGATGAGGCCGTTGCCGTCCATGTCGGCAGCCTCAGGGCGGAAGCCCTCATCGGTCTTGCCGAGGATATGGTTGATGATGTGTGTCACGTCGGTCACGTTGACCAGGCCGTTGCCGTCGACGTCGCCCATGAGCACGGGCTCCGGCTGGTGGGAGAAGTCGGTGTTGAACTTCAGGGTGGTGTCGCCCCACTTCCAGCTTCCATTGTTGTAATAGACGAACTCCAGTTCGTAGGCCGTGCGGTCCCTCAGCTCGTCGAGCTCAAAGGCCACCGTCTTCGTCTCCCCCGGTGCAAGCCGCACGTTCTGGTTGAACTCCTGGCAGAGCTCGCTGGAGTAGTAGTAGCCGCTGGCGACCCACTCGTAGAGCTGCACGCAGATGGCGTTGGCGAAGGTGCCCGTGCCGCTGTTGGTGAGTGTGAGCAGCACTCTGGGCTGCTTCTCGGGCACGACGTCGGTGTATGCTCCGTCGAAGGCCATCTGATAGTCTATCACGGGCGTGCCGGCAGGCTTCACCGTGACGGTGGTCTTGGCCAGTGTGTGGTAGGCCCATCCGCCGCCGCCCCATTCGCGCCAGGCTATAGAGAGCTCTTTCTCTCCTGCCGACATGGGGGTGTAGACGAAGGGCAGTGTGACCGTCTGGCCCGGCTCGGCCTCGAGCACCATGCCGCCCAGCTCATTGCGACCGTTCTCAAGCAGGAACACCTCTTTCTGATAGAAGGAGCCGTTGTTGGTGACGGTGCATAACACTTTGCCGCCGATGCGTGCCTCCGGCTCACAGTCGTAGCTGAAGGCGATGTCGAGGTCCTCCACAGGCGTCATCTGCTCGAGCGTCACCTGGCTCTTCTGCACGTCGGCCACGAGGTAGTAGTCGTCGCTGCCCTGGCAGGGATGCCACGTCTCGGTGCCCTTGGCGCGCGAGATGGCCTTGATGGTGTAGGTGCCCTCGGGCAGTCCTGCGCCCATGTTCACCGTGCCGGTCTCCCAGGGGTCGTAGTACCAGCCGTTGGGCAGCTCGGCTGTGGCCCACTGGTATGCCGCCTCTGCCAGCTGCCCGTCGCTGTCGTAAAGGCCGATGCCCAGGTCGAAGCTCGCGGTCTGCCCCGTGCTGTTGGTGGTCTTTCCACACAGCACATTGAAGGAGAACCTGCCGCTGCTCTTTCTCGTCACCACGGGGTCGCTCGTCAGTGTGAAGCCGCCGATGGTGACCGTCAGCGGCTGCTCAGGCCACACCACCTCGCCCTCGTGGGGTGTCACGCCCACGACGATGTCCTGATCGAAGCTGTAGCCGTCGCTCGTGCTGCTGGCTCCGGCGCCCGAGGTGCTCTCGGGGTTGAGGATAGAGAGCACAAAGTAGTTGTCGTAGCTGCCGCTCCATCCCCAGTTCACGTGGTAGAGGCCCTGTCCGTCGTAGCCGTCGACGATGAACTGGTGTCCGCCGCCTATGGATGATCCGCCGTAGAGCACGGGACGCCCGTCAAGGAGCTCGCCGTACACGAGCTCCTCCCACGCCGCGGCGCGGTAGTCCATGCGGCTGAGGTATCTTATGGACGAGGCATAGCCGAAGATAGTCTGCAGCGTCTCAGCCATCTTGGCCGTCTGCGCACCGCTGCCGGAGCTGGTGTAGTCCATCTGGCAGGCGGCGCCACACAGCTTCATCAGCTTGGCCACGGCGGCCTGCTGCTCGGCGGTGTTGCCCAAGCCGTGGCCGTAGTCGTCGGCCATGTTGTCCCAGTCGATGGCGGTGGGCGCTATCTTCGTCATGCTGATCTGGTGTGTGTAGGTGGTGTAGGCCGGTATGGTGGCGATGGTCTGCTCGGGATATTTGTAGTAGTTCATCACCTGTGCCATGGCGGTGGCCACGCAGCCGGTGTAGCAGCGCTGCTTGGTGGTGGGGTCGGTGGGGCAGAGTTCGTTGTAGGGCTTGTCCTGGTCCCAGTGCGTGGTGATGAGTGGCGCTATGGCCTCTCGGTCGTCGGCCGGAGCATAGAGCTGTGCCGACTGGTGTGTGGCGAGGTAGCGCAGCTGGTCCTCATATCCTGCGAGCCAGGCGCGCAGGTTGTCGGGCAGCGAGTCGGCCACGAAGGCGCCGCCGGTGGCATAGCCCAGGATGGCGGGGGTGCGGTCGTCGCCGCTGACGACGACGTATCCCTCCTTCTGCCCGATGTTGAAGACGTAGTAGCCGGCCTCGTCGGCCTGTGGTGCGCTGGTCACGGCCTTGGCACGGTGGGCCAGCAGCATGCGGCGCCCTTTGGCCATGCCGGGCTTGTGGCTTACAAACTCTTGGGCGGCCTTCAGGGCCTGGTCGCGGCTCACGGGAGCGGCACTGGCAAGCACCGCCACGAGCAGTGCTGCTGTCAGCAGGATGTTTCTCTTCATTGGCTTGGAAGGGGGGGCTATGATTGTCGGTTTACTATATCTCGCCGCAAAGGTACGCATAATTTGCGTAACTGCCAAATATTTGCTGTTACTCTTTGTGAATATCAGGAATTTGTTGTATCTTTGCAGCAGACGAATCACGTTTCGCAACATTTCGCACATGAAGACATTTGAAGAGCTGGGCGTGGCCAGCGATATACGCCGCGCTATAGAAGAGATGGGCTTCGAGCACCCCATGCCGGTGCAGGAGCAAGTGATACCACTGCTGATAGAGAGCCGGCAGGACATGATTGCTCTGGCTCAGACGGGCACGGGCAAGACCGCTGCCTTCGGCCTGCCCCTGCTGCAGCGTGTGGCCCACGCCGTCGCAGCGCCCGCGGCCGACAGTCCGTCGGCTGCTGCCGATGCCGCCCGCCCCGCCGGGCGCGCCCCGCTGGCCCTTGTGCTCAGCCCCACGCGCGAGCTGTGCCTGCAGATAGCGGGCGACCTGCGCGACTTTGCCAAGTATATGGAGGGCGTGCACATCGAGGCCGTCTACGGCGGTGCTGCCATAGAGCCGCAGATACGTGCGCTCAGGAAGGGCGCTGCCATCATCGTGGCCACGCCGGGACGCCTCATCGACCTGAAGAACCGGGGCGTGGCACGGCTCGACCAGGTGCAGAACATTGTGCTCGACGAGGCCGACGAGATGCTCAACATGGGGTTCAGCGACGCCATACGCGACATCTTCGAGGCGCTGCCCGAGGAGCACAACACGCTCATGTTCTCGGCCACCATGAGCCGCGAGGTGGAGCGCGTGGCCAAGACCTACCTCAGGGACCACCAGGAGATCGTGGTGGGAAGCCGCAACGAGGGGGCCGAAAACGTCAACCATATCTATTACATGGTGCATGCCAAGGACAAGTATCTGGCCTTGAAACGCATCGTGGACTACTTCCCCAAGATCTTTGCCATCATCTTCTGCCGCACCAAGCTCGAGACGCAGGAGGTGGCCGACAAGCTCATACGCGACGGCTACAACGCCGAGTCGCTGCACGGCGACCTCTCGCAGCAGCAGCGCGACCTGACCATGCAGAAGTTCCGCCAGCACCTCACACAGCTGCTCGTGGCCACTGATGTGGCCGCCCGCGGACTCGACGTGGACGACCTGACCCACGTCATCAACTACGGGCTGCCCGACGACATCGAGAACTACACCCACCGCTCCGGCCGCACCGGCCGCGCCGGCAAGAAGGGCACGAGCATCAGCATCGTGCACCAGAAGGAGAAGCACAAGATACGCGCCATAGAGAAGGAGATAGGCAAGCAGTTTCAGCAGGCCGACATCCCGTCGGCCGAGGAGATATGCAAGAAGCAGCTCTACAAGGTGATGGACGAGATTGTCAAGACCGACGTCGACGACGAGGAGATAGCGCCCTTCATGCAGGACATCAGCCGCTATTTCGAGTACATAGACAAGGAGGAGATTATCAAGAAGATCGTGTCGCGCGAGTTCGGGCGCTTCCTCGCCTACTATGCCGATGCACCGGAGATAGAGAAGGTGAGCAGCAGCGGCAAGGCAGACAAGGGCGGCAAAGGGGGCAAGGGCGACTATGGCGAGCAGACCGACCGTCAGAAGCGCATGAACAAGGCGCAGCCCGGCTACCGCCGCCTCTTCATCAACCTGGGCAAGCGCGACAGCTTCTATCCGGGCGAGCTGATGAAGACGCTCAACCGCTATGTGGGCGGCCGTCAGGAGGTGGGCCACATAGACCTGCTCGACACCATCAGCTACTTCGAGGTGCCCGAGCGCGACGCGCGCAAGGTGGCCACGCAGCTCGACGGCATACGCTTCCACGGACGACAGGTGCGCTGCAACGACGCCGAGGACAACGCGCCGAAGCCGCCCACCGCCAAGAAAGGCGGCAGTGCGAAGGCGAAAAACACCAAAAAGCGCGATTTCATCGCTAAAAAGTCCGACTGGCAACAGCTCATCAGCGGGGTGCAGCTCAAGGGCGAAGCACCCGACTTCAGCGAAGAGGGATGGGCACGCCGGCGACCCAAGCGCAAGAAGTGAGCGGCCGCCGTTTACGCAAAGCGATGATCTTTTTACGCTTTGCAGCGCACAGCACAGGCAGAAAGGACACGCTTTCTGCCTTTTTTCGTACCTTTGCGGGGTGGAAATCCTTATAAACAACAGTTACTAACTAAACCCAAATGCACATGATGAAAAACAGAAAACTGAAGATTGCCATGCTGGCTCTTGGAGCCATGATGACGTTTGGCACACCTGCCCATGCACAGTTTGGCAAGCTGCTCGACAAGGTGGGCCGCGCCGTCGACAAGGCCTCGAAGGCCGTGGAGAGCGCCTCGCAGAAGGTCGACGAGGTGACGGGTGCCAATCAGCCCAAGCTGATCAACCCGCTGAGCAACGTGTTTACAGCCGAGGTGGTGGGCGTCTATGGGCGCTCCACGTCGGAGAACTACGGCAACATCTATGCCGTGCTGAAGGTGAAGATGCTGAAAAACCAGCAGAGCGTGAGCTTCGGCGGCAAGTATGGCTCGAAGGAGACGCAGGCGCTCGATGCCGACGGCAACTTCTACAAGACGGTAGGGTCGCTGGCCGAGCGCTACAACACCGTGGAAGGCATGGTGGTGAAGGTGAGCCTGGGCGACAATCTCGAGTTCAAGGACGTGCCGAAGAAGGTGACGGTGATGCCTGTCATGCGCTACGCCGTGCGCCTGCAGGACTACACCACCGAAGTGATGGTGCTGCAAAACATGCCCATACAGTGGGACGTACAGCCCGACGGCGAGCAGCAGTGACAGCCGTGAGAGCCGTGTGGCACGCCCTCATGGCGTGCCACACGCCGGCTCGCCCTGCCTGAAGCTGCTGGGACTCTTGCCGGTCAACTTGACAAAGGCCCGACGAAACGTGCTGATGGACTTGAACCCGCTTTCGGCGGCGATGTGTTCCAAAGTGTACTCTGGATGCTCCTGCATCAGGGGTACACTTTTTTTTGTGATGCGCAGCTGGTTGACGTAGTCGTAGAAGCTCATGCCCACGCTCTGGCTCAGATAGTTGCTCAGGTAGGTGCGGTTGGTGCCCACGGCCAGCGCCAGGTCACTCATAGTGAGGTCGCGCTTCAGATAGATTTCTTCCTGTTCTACAAGCTGTTGCAGCCGCTGCTCAAAGTGATACTCGCGCACGGCGGGCTTGCCGTCTTTGGCATCGGCCCTACTGTCGGGTACCATCGCCGGCACAGGCTCTATCACCACGGGGTGGAAGCGGCGGCTGTAGTGCAGCACCATGAGCCACATCACCACCGTAGAGACATAGTAGAGCATGTCGGCCCACACCACGCCCAGGAGCGACACGGCAAGCCACATCAGCTGGCTGACGACAGCGAAGAAAAAGACGGGGCGGAGCCAGGAAACGTCGATTTCATCGATGTTGGAGTAGTTGTCGTGGATGTAGCGCAGGTAGCGCCTGGCCTTCAGGAATCCGCCGATGACGATGGCCCAGGCATAGCACCAGAGGTAGGCCACATAGGCGTAGACCACCTGTGTGGTGCCCACGGCGATGTAGACTATGGTGAAGAAGAGGAAGGGTGCGGCGTGGAGCATGAGGCGCCGTGGCGTGGCCCACCCCGGCGTGAGTATCTCGTTGACGAAGATGGCATAGGTGATGGCCGACCATCCGTCGACGATCAGCACGTAGTGCAGCATCTGCTCGGTGTAGCACTGCGGGAAGGTGAGGATGATATCCTTGGCATTGAAGAGTGCCCAGATCACGAATATCCATCCTAAAACACGATGAAACCGCGACTTTCTGCTGCTGTAGCGCAGCAGTCTGATGGCGTGTATGGTGAAGAACGCCGTGCACCATCCCGCGAGAAAAGCCGAGATATTGAGTCCTTGCATCACCACTTCATCTTTAGTTCTCGCCTTTCGCCCTGCGCGTTGCTCACGACGATGGTGTGTTGCTGTCCGGCTTTAGGCCCATAGAGGCGGTATTCGGCCATGGTCGCTATCTGCCTTCCGTCCACGCCCGTGATGATGTCGCCCTCACGCAGCCCTGCACGGTAGTGCTCACTGCGCTCCCAGACGAGTCCCACGACAGGTCTTCCGCCTTCGGACACCACCACCTTGTCGGTCTGCCTGTTGGCCACCGTGGCCTGTTGTGCTCCGTCGTAGGGTGTGAAGACGATGCGCCGCTTCTGCGGCAGGAAAGCCACGGTGCCGTAGTCGAGCAGGGCGCCGCCCACGTGGGAGCCGCCCTGTGTGGTGAGCGCATGCACGTCGGTAAGGGCAAAGGAGCCCAGGCAGAGCCGCTCGAGTGCCAGGAAGAGTGTCTCGCCGCGCTGCTCTGTGCCGCCGTAGCCTATGGCGTGGCGCCCCATGCTCCGCCCTTCGACCATGGTGAGACAGGCGCCGCGCGTGGCGGCCTCGCAGCGGTCGAAGCTCTGGCGGTTCATGGCGTAGAGCAGCGGACTGCCCGTGTCGAAGAGCACCCGCTCGCGGTAGCCGCCGAACGGCTCTATGTCTATATAAGGCACGTGATAGTTCATGCGGTACTTCAGCCTGACGGCATCCCTGTCGTCGAAGCTGTCCGGCCGGTCACTCAGGATGAGCAGGCCCCTGCGGGCGTCTATCTTCAGGTGGAGCCCCTTGCAGACCAGGTCGAAGCCCACGATGCCGTCGATGTCGGAGCGTCGCACGGTGCGCTGCTGCACGATGGCCTGCATGCCGGTGAAGGTGGTGCGGCCGATGGTCATGGGCGGCATGCGCACTACGGGCACGTCGCTGCTGCGCCCCACAGCGTCGTGTGAAGCGATGAAACCGAGGCTTTCGGTGCCCTCGATGGGTGCGTCGCCGAAGATGGTGGTCTGGCTGGCCCCCGTGTCAAGGAGGAAGTGCAGCTGCTTGCCGCCCACGCTGACAGGCACCACGATGCGGTGGTGGTCATAGGCCACCTGCACCGTGTCGGCAAAGTCGTGCTGCGACACGCCGAAACGCAGGGAGTAGCTCACCTTCTGTGCCGCGGCCACAGCGGCGACGAGCAGCAGGAGCAGCGCTGGCAGGAGTTTTCTCATGACAGTAGCGCAAGGATAACTATGTTTTTGTGCAAAGGTAGGCAATTATTGCCATTCTGCCAAACAATGGCGGGCAAAAATGTGCGTCAGTTCGTAAATTATTCGTAACTTTGCAGCCCCATGACACATTACTACACCCACACGCTGCCCAACGGCATGCGCATCATCCATCATCCGTCGCCTTCGCCCGTGGTCTACTTGGGCATTGCCGTCGGCGCGGGCACGCGCCACGAGGCGGTGGGTCAGGAGGGGCTGGCCCACTTCTGCGAGCACCTCAGCTTCAAGGGCACCACACGCCGCACGGCAGTGCAGGTCATCAACAGCATCGAGGGCATCGGCGGCGAGCTCAACGCGTTTACCAACAAGGAGGACACGGTCTACTACTGCGCTGTGCACCGCCGCCACGTGCGGCGTGCCGTCGACGTGCTGTGCGACATTGTCTTCGCGAGCCAGTATCCGCAGCAGGAGGTGGAGAAGGAGTGCGAGGTGGTGTGCGACGAGATAGAGAGCTACGAGGACTCGCCTGCCGACCTCATCTTCGACGACATAGAGAACGTGCTCTTTGCCGGTCATCCCCTGGGCCACAACATCCTGGGCACAGCCGAGCGCGTGCGCAGCTTCTGCAGCGACGATGTGCGGTGCTTCACCAGCAGCCACTACCGTCCGGACAACAGTGTGTTCTTCGCCAGCGGCGATGTGGACTTTGCCCAGCTCTGCCGACTGACAGAGCAAGCAGCTGCGGCCTATAGGCCCCATGAGCCCCATAGGACCCATGAGCCCTATGAGCTCCATGAGTCCCATGAGTCCTATCAGCCCCATAAGCCCCACTCCCCCATCATCCGCCATCGGGGCACCCATCAGGCCCACGTGATGCTGGGCACGCGGGCCTTCTGTGCCGACGACCCTCGGCGCTGGGCACTCTTCCTGCTGAACAACATCGTGGGGGGCCCGGGCCTGAACTCGCGGCTGAGCATGTCGCTGCGCGAGCGGCGCGCACTGGTCTACAGCGTAGACAGCAGCATGGTGGCCTATAGCGACACGGGGCTCTGGTGCGTCTACTTCGGCTGCGACCCTGCCGACATGAAGCGCTGCCTGCGCCTGGTGCGCACCGAGCTCGACCGACTGGCCGACCGGCCGCTCTCCGACCGCCAACTGCGTGCGGCCAAGGAGCAGATAGAGGGGCAGCTGACCATCGCCGCCGACAACCGCGAGCAGTTTGTCATCGACGTGGCCAAGACCTACCTGCACCACGGCACCGAGCGACAGCTCGACGACATCATTGCCCACATCAGTGCACTCACACCCGCCGACCTGCAGCAGGTGGCACAGCACCTCTTCCGCCCGGACGGCATCACCACGCTCATCTATCAGTGACTGAGCTTTCTGTGCCTACAGCGAAGATGGCACACACACGCGGAAGGACGATGGCGAAAAAATGCGCAAATATTTTGCGAAATGAGAAAAAAATGCTACTTTTGCAGCAAATATTTCGATACAACGAACGCCAATATGTATAATAACAAGATACTGACTTTGGTTTCATGAGTCCACTTGAAAAAGTCGTTTACACCATCGAATACCATCGCGTAGCCACTCCCCTCCCTTCAAGGGGAGGGGTGCCCGAAGGGCGGGGTGGGGTCTGTAATATCTTGGAAAGGAAGTATTTACTGACCCCACCCCCGACCCCTCCCCTACAAGGGAGGGGAGTGCCATGCGGTCTGTTTCGCTACCGGTTTACCGACGTTCAGACTTTTTCAAGTG
>CAJOHP010000050.1 GCA_905234355.1 uncultured Prevotella sp.
AGACTCTTCAGCGTGCCGCTGGCCGCATTGCGCGGATTGGCAAACAGCGGTTCCTCCGCCGCCTCGCGCTCACGGTTCAGCCGCTCAAACGACGTCCAGGGCATCAGGATTTCTCCGCGAATCTCGAATTCATGCGGATAGCCCCCGTCAGGTTTCAGCACCAGCGGTATGGCACGGATGGTACGCACATTCTGCGTCACGTCGTCGCCATGCACGCCGTCGCCACGGGTCACAGCCTGCGTCAGCCTGCCGTCCACGTAGGTCAGCGCGATGCTCAGCCCGTCGTACTTCATCTCGCAGCACACCTCGAAGGGCTCGCCGCTCAGGCCTTTCTCCACACTGGCATACCACTGACGCACGTCGGCCTCGCTGTAGGTGTTGGCCAGCGAGAGCATGGGGTAGCGGTGGGCCACATGGCGAAACTCCTCCTGCAGGTCGCTGCCCACGCGCTGTGTGGGCGATGCTGGGTCGTAGAGCTCGGGGTGGCGCTGTTCCAGCTCCTGTAGCTCGTGCATGAGCTCGTCGAACTGCTGGTCGCTGATGAGCGGCCGGTTGAGCACGTAGTAGTTATGGTTGTGGTCGTGCAGCTCGCTGCGAAGCTCCACGATGCGTTGTTTCTCGTCCATGACTCGGTGATGATGAGGGTGGGGGATGAAGGAAAATAAAAGTGGGAGACCGCGGCAGAGGGTGTCAGAAGACAAGCTTCATAAAGACCGGATAGTGGTCGGATGAGGTGTGGTCGAGCTTGTAGTAGGTCTCGCCCTCCATCGATTCGTCGTGGAAGATGTAGTCTATGCGCACGGGCTTCTTGCCGGTATAAGTGGTCATGAATCCCTTGCCGCACTCCTTGAATCCGTCGACGAGGTCGCCCAGTATGGTGTTGTAGACGTAGGAGTAGGGCACGTCGTTGAAGTCGCCGCAGACGATGCGCGGTTTCTTCGTGCTCTGTATCTCGCGTGCCACGAAGTCGGCCTGACGCGCACGCACAATCATGCCCATGGTGTAATTGTTGTAGATGGCGCGCAACAGGGCGTTGGTCTCTACGTTGTGGCCCATGTTCTGCAGTTGCCCGCTCTTGCGCAGCACACGGTTGAAACCGGTGGTCTCCATGTGCACGTTGAACACGCGCATCAGCTTGCCCTGCACCTCGATGTCGGCCCACATACCGCTGTTGTTGGTCTCGCCGAAGTCTATCACCTGCGATGCGGCGATGGGATAGCGGCTGTAGATGACCATGTCTTTGCGTCCCATGGCCATGTGGCTGAAGTATTCTTTATACGACTGAGAGTTCTTGCGGTCGCCGCTGTCGTCGGAGTACTCCTGCATGCAGAGCACGTCGACGCCCTGGCGAATCATCTCCGACAGGATGTCTTCGGCTTTGAATCCGGAGGTCTCGCGCCCGAAGGCTGCCACGTTGTAGGTAGCCACCTTCAGTCCTGAGCGGGCGTTGTCGTCGGAGCTGAAGAGTCCCGGCTGCCACAGGGTGCCTATGTAGGGTATGCTGCAGAGCAGGGGGACCGCTGGGATGGCAGCCCAGTGCCACCGACGGCGTATGAGCCAGAAGAGCAGCGTGACCACATTGCCTATCAGGAGGATGGGCAGCACATAGACGAGCATGGCCATGGCCGTGTGGACCACAGGGGTGAAGTGGCCTCCGAAGAGTCCGCAGAAGGTGAACACTGCCATCAGTAACGTGATGACGAGAAACATGAAGGAGAAATACTTGTAAACGGCTAATTTACCCACTATTGTAAGAATTTGCTATGCTTTTTGTTTTAGGAAGAAGCTGCAGGCTGCAGGGGAATCTGTCATGCCCTGACCTCACTGGCCGATGTAGCGGCTGATGAGTTCTATGAGGTCTTCCACTTTGATGGGCTTGGGCATGAACTCGTCGCACCCGGCCTCCTTGGCCTCCTTGATGTTGTCTTCGAAGGCGTAGGCGCTCAAGGCGATGATAGGTGTCTCGGGCGACACTTCCTTGATGATGCGTGTGGCATCGAGACCGCCCATCTCCGGCATGCGTATGTCCATGAGTATAAGGTCGGGCTTCTCCTCCTCGTTCATGGTCACGGCCTCTATGCCGTTGTGGGCGCGCAGCAGGCGGTAGCGCTTCTGCAGCACAATCTTCAGCAGCTCGAAGTTGCTTTCCTCGTCTTCGGCCACAAGCACCACCTTCATGTTGCTCTCATCGGTCTGGTTGTTTACACGCAGCGTGCGCACGTTGGTGATGGAGCGGTTGCTTGTGGCCATGCCGCCCACGATGCCGTGGAAAGGCATCTCGAAGGTGAACTTGGAGCCTTTGCCCAGCTCCGACTCCACGCTGATGTGGCCGTCCATCTTCTCTACGATGATGCGGCAGAGAGCCAGACCCAGTCCGAAGCCTTTCTGCTGCTCGGCGTCGAGCGACATGTAGGCATTGAATATCTTGTCGAGGTGCTCAGGGGCGATGCCCGAACCGGTATCGGCCACGTAGAAGCGTATCATCGTGTCGTGCTCGAAGAGCTCGTAGCCGTAGGTGATGGAGCCGCGCGGCGTGTGCTTGAGTGCATTGGAGATGAGGTTGGAGAAGACCTGCGTGAGGCGGTTTTCGTCGGTGGTCATCATCACCGGCACGTCGGGCTTGGTCCACGACAGCGAGACGGTCTCGGAGCATCTGAACTTGAATATCTGCTTGATGCCCTGCATCATCTTGTTGAGGTCGGTGGGTGTTTTTCTGATGACAATCTCTCCTGACTCCACACGGCTCAGGTCGAGTATCTCGTTGACCAGACTGAGCAGGCGGCTGTTGTTGCTTTCAATGATTTCCATGTAGGTCATGCGGTCGTCGGACGAGTCGGTCTCGGCCATGATGCGTGCAAAACCCTCGATGGCGTTCAGCGGCGTGCGGATCTCATGGGACATGTTGGCCAGGAAGAGCGACTTCATCTTGCTGGCATTTTCTGCCTTCGCCGCCTTCTCCTCATATTCCTTGATTTTCTGGTTGGCCGCCTCAAGCTGCTCGTTGGCATGCCGAAGGGCGCTCATGGCCTCGGCATACTTCTGCAGTAGCAACTCTTTCTCATTTGCATCCATAAGTAAGCAACAGTTCTGTTTCTTTTTGCGTATATGACCCTGCAAAGATACACATTTATTTTGACAACGGTAAATTTTTTCGGAAAAAAATGTAATAATCCGTTCTTTTTTTGCTTTTGTCAAGCGCTGCTCTTTGCCTGACGGCTTTGCGGTGCGGGTATGTGTCGACGCCGGAGGGGGGGCGTCAGCGCTCGAGATGGATGTCGCGCCTGACGTTGTCGCGTATCTTCGTGAGATAGTTTTTCATGCCCTCGCCGTCTTTGGCATCGATGATAGTGAGCAGTTCTTTCAGCTCGGTGCGTATCTGCGACACCTGGTCGTGGGTGTAGGGATTGAAGAGTATCTCCTGCAGCAGGTAGTCATCTTCGCTGAGCACGCCCTTGGCTATGCGCATGTGGCGCTTGAAGGTAGTGCCGGGAGCGTCCTGATGCTTCATCACGGCGGCAAAGACGAAGGTGGAGACGAAGGGGATGGAGAGCGAGTAGGCCACGGTCTTGTCGTGCTCCTCGAAGGTGTACTCGTAGATGTTGAGTCCCAGCTTATGGTAGAGGTCTTTGAAGAAGATGCGCCCCATGTAGTCGCCCTCGCTGATGATGATGGCGTTCTCCTCGCTGAGCTGGTTGAGGTTGGCAAAGGTGGGGCCGAACATCGGGTGGGTAGAGACGTAGCGCATGCCGCTCTGCTCGTAGAAGTCCTTCAGGTCGGTCTTCACCGATGCAATGTCGCTGATGATGCACTCCTTGGGCAGGAAGGGCATGACCTCCTGAAACACGGGGATGGTGTATTTCAGTGTGACGGCATTGATGAGCAGTTCGGGCTTGAACGCCTCCACCTCGTCGTAGGTAGTGAAGCGCTGGCAGTTGTAGGTGAAGCGCATGCGGCGTGCATCGCGGTCGTAGACTGCCACTTCGTGGTCGAAACTGAGCAGGTCGATGAAGAAGCTCCCCATCTTGCCTGCACCCATGATAAGTATTTTCATTTCTTTTCTATTGCTCTTCTGCTACTTGTTGATGATTTCTATCTGCTGGCGCACGCTCTCCTCGTGTATGCTCTCGAAGACTTTGGCCACGAAGTCGGGGCCCATCCCGCACAGTGAGCCTTGCACGCCGCGCTTGGAGAGTATCTCGTTGTAGCGTGAGGCTTGCAGCACCGTCATGTTGTGCTCCTTCTTGTAGTGTCCTATCTCGCGGCATACGCGCATGCGCTTGGCCAGGATGTCCATGATCTGGTTGTCGAGCTCGTCTATCTGCTTACGCAGGCTGACGAGTCCTTCTGTGGTGGTGTGCTCGTCGCGGATGACGAGCAGCGAGAGGATGTAGTCGAGCACCTCGGGCGTGACCTGCTGCTTGGCGTCGCTCCAGGCTTTGTCGGGGTCGCAGTGTGCCTCGACGATGAGTCCGTCGAAGCCCAGGTCCATGGCCTGCTGGCATAGCGGGGCGATGAGCTCGCGTCGTCCGCCGATGTGGCTGGGGTCGCAGATGATGGGCATGTCGGGCACGCGGCGGTGCAGCTCGATGGGTATCTGCCACATCGGCGCATTGCGGTAGATTTTCTGCTCATAGGAGGAGAAGCCGCGGTGTATGGCTCCGAGGCGCTTCACTCCGGCCTGGTTGATGCGCTCGAGTGCGCCTATCCACAGCTCGATATCGGGGTTGACGGGATTCTTCACAAACACCGGCACGTCCACGCCCCGCAGCGCGTCGGCCAGTGCCTGTACGGCAAAGGGGTTGGCGGTGGTGCGGGCTCCTATCCAGAGGATGTCCATGTCGTATTTCAGGGCCAGCTCCACGTGCTCGGGTGTGGCCACCTCGGTAGAGATGAGCATGTGGGTCTCGTCTTTCACCTGCTTCATCCAGGGCAGTGCTTTCTCGCCGTTGCCCTCGAAGCCGCCGGGCTTGGTGCGGGGCTTCCACACACCGGCACGGAAGTTGTGGCATCCTTTCATGGCCAGCTGGCGTGCTGTTTCCATCACCTGCTCCTCGGTCTCGGCACTGCATGGGCCGGCAATCACAAAGGGGCGTTCGTTGTCACTGGGGAGGTTGAGTTGCTGAAATTCTAGTTCCATAGTTCTTATATTGCTTTTTTTATTCTTTCGAGTGCTTCGGCCATGGCCTTTTCCTTGGCGCAGAGCGAGATGCGTATGTAGCGACGGCCGTTGGAGCCGAAGATGAAGCCTGGGGTGATAAACACGCGCGCCTGGTGTAGCACCTGCTCGGTGAGGTCTTCCACGTCGGCATAGGTGTCGGGTATGCGGCCCCAGAGGAACATGCCTACCTGCTGCGGGTCGTAGGTGCAGCCCAGTGCCTGCATGATTTGCTCGGCATACGTGCGGCGTCGGGCGTAGGTGTCGATGTTGGCCTGGCGGTGCCATTCGTCGCTGTTGTCGTAGGCCTCGGCAGCTGCGAGCTGTATGCCTCGGAAGGTGCCGCTCTCTATGTTCGACTGCACTTTGAGTATCCAGCTGATGAATAGCGGGTTGCTGGCACAGAGTCCCACTCGCCATCCGGGCATGTTGTGACTCTTCGACATGGAGTTCAGCTCTATGCAGCACTCCTTGGCGCCCGGTACCTGCAGCAGGGAGAGGTGCTCCTCGCTGAGTATGAAGCTATAGGGGTTGTCGTTGACCACCACGATGTCGTGGCTTCGTGCGAAGCCGACCAGCCGCTCATAGGTCTCGCGGTGTGCGCGTCCGCCCGTGGGCATGTTGGGATAGTTGGTCCACATGAGCTTCACGCGCGAGCAGTCCATCTGCTCCAGCTCGTCGAAGTCGGGCTGCCATCCGTTCTCTGCCTTGAGGTCGTAGTTCACCACCTTGGCACCCAGAATCTTGCTGAGCGAGGTGTAGGTGGGATAGCCGGGATTGGGCACGAGCACCTCGTCGCCGGGGTTGACAAAGGCCAGGGTGATGTGCAGTATGCCTTCCTTCGATCCGATGAGTGGCAGCAGTTCGTTCTGTGGGTCGAGCTCCACGCCGTACCATCGCCGGTAGAAGCGGGCCATGGCCTGTCGCAGCTCGTGTGTGCCCATCGTGGGCTGGTAGCCGTGTGCGGTGGGGTCATGTGCCACCTCGCACAGCTTGGCTATGGTCTGTTCCGAGGGTGGCATGTCGGGGCTGCCTATGGCCAGACTGATGATGTCCTGGCCCTCGGCATTGAGCTGGGCCACCTCCTTCAGCTTGCGGCTGAAGTAGTACTCCTGTACGGCATGGAGTCTTTCTGCTGCTTCTATCATATTGCTGTCGTTTTTTTTTCTGTGGTTATGAGTTGCTGTATTCTCCCAGGATGGTCAGGTCGCGTGTGAGCGGGATGATGGCGTCGACGGCCTGTCGGTAGCGTGTCAGGTCGGTGTAGGTCACGTCGACGTAGAACAGATATTCCCACTCGCGCCCGATGATGGGTAGCGACTGTATCTTGGTGAGGTTTATCTTGTAGAACGAGAGTATGGCCAGCACGGCCGACAGGCTTCCCTCCTCGTGTGGCAGTGCGAAGACGATGCTCGCCTTGTTGGTCTGTGTGAGGGGGCGCAGCATGTCGGCTTTCTGTGGTGCCGAGCAGACGAGGAACCGGGTATAGTTGTGCTTGTTGTCCTCTATGCCGTCCTCGAGTACTTTCAGTCCGTAGAGGCGTGCTGCCTCTGCATGGCAGATGGCGGCCCATCCGTGGTGCTGCCCTTCGGCTATCATCTTGGCCGAGCCGGCGGTGTCGGCTGCTTCTACGGCGCGCAGTCGGCTGTGGCGCTCGAGGTAGTGGCGTGTCTGCATGAGTGCCACGGGGTGTGAGTGCACCTCGCTGATGGTGTCCCACGTGTCGTCGGGCAGGCAGCAGATGCAGTGGGTGATGTGCAGCTTGTGCTCGCCCACCACGGTGGTGCCGCTCTCGCGCAGCAGCTCGTAGTTGTGCAGCAGCGACCCGGCGATGGTGTTCTCGATGGCCACCATGGCTATCACCGTGGGGTCTTGGCGCACGCTGTCGAAGACCTGCTCGAAGGTGGCGCAGCAGATGAGCTGTAGCTGCTCATCGCGGTAGTACTGGTGGGCTGCAATGTCGTGAAACGACCCTGTCTCGCCCTGTATGGCTATACGCTTCATGTTGTTGTCGTCGTGTTGTTGTTGTCGTCGTAAAGCGAAGCCCCGCTGTCACCTATGTGAAGCGGGGCTCATCTTGATTCTCTATACAGTCTGAAGACTACACACGTCCTACCGCTTCACAATGTCTTTGCAAAGTAAAAATAGTAGTAGAAGTATGCGTTCAGATGGGTCATCGTTTTTATGTCTTTATTGTTCACGTTGCAAAAGTATAACTTTTCTTCGAACTGTGCAAATAATTTGCCGACTTTTTTGCTTTTTTGCTTACAAAGCGTTATTTCTTGCAGGCTTCTCCGGTGCTCTCAGAGGCCGAAGGGGTTGAGCATGGAGTAGGCTTGCTTCACTTTTTTCTCTATGCCCTCGGCGCTGTAGTCGCCGCTCACGTCGGCCATCTCGTCGGGATTGAGCTCGAGCACCTTCTGCAGGTCTTCCTGTGCTCCGGTCTTGTCGCCGCTGTCGTAGCGCAGCTGCCCGCGCTCCTTGTAGGCGTCGATTTGGAAGGGGTTCACCTCCGTCACCTTATTATATATAAGGAGTGCTTGGTCCTTGTCTCCCTTTCCTGCGGCCACTCTGGCAGCCAGCAGGAGCACGTCTTCGTGTTCGGGAGCCTGCTGCATGAGCCACTGTGCGTCGGCCTCGGCACCCTGCAGGTCGCCCATCTGCAGGAGTGTCTGCCCGCGTAGCAGGCGTGCGTCGGCCTGTCCCTCGTCGAGGGTGAGGCTTTTCGTCAGTTGGGCGATGGCGCTCACCATGTCGTTCTGTCCTATGGCTGCCTTGGCCAGCAGATAGGCGGCCATGGCGGCTGTGTCGCCTTCCATGTCGGCGGCACGCTGGGCGTATTGCGCCATGAGTGCATAGTCCTCCTTGAGGTAGGCCACATGGGCTGCCTGCAGCAGCAGTCCGGCATTGTCTGGCTGATGGGCTATGAGCAGGTCGAGCTGCTCCAGGGCCTCGGCATACTTGTCCTGCTGTACGAGCACGCGCGACAGGTAGTCGCGTGCCTCGAGGTCGTCGTGCAGCTGCAGCGCTTCGGTGAAGCAACGCTCGGCATAGTCGAAACGTCCTGTCTTCATGGCTTTCACACCGTCATACTTCATCAGGTCGAAGCGACGGGCATCGGCCTCGCGCTTCTCGTCTTCGGGGGTGGCATCGGCATTGCCGAAGAGTGCTTTGAATAGGTTCATTTTTTTTGGGGGGGGGAGTAAAGGGGTGGGGAGTAAATGTCACTTCTGTTATGTCAGTTCGTAGATGCCCGAAGGCAGTGTGCGCTTGAGCACCTCAAGTCCGATGTCTTTTCCGGCCACGATGCCGTAGCTTCTGAGCACCTGCTCCACGGTCTTCCTTGCCAGCTCGGGGTGGTTGTTTTCCTCTGAGAGGTGGCACAGCCACACGTGGTGCAGCTGCTCACTCATGTTCTTGGCAATGGCCTCGCCGCAGGCGACGTTGCTCAAGTGGCCTGTACTGCTCTTTATGCGCGTCTTCAGGTGCTGCGGATAGGGCCCCTGGGCCAGCATCTCCGTGTCGTGGTTGGCCTCGATGACCAGGTAGTGGGCGCGTGTGATGAATGGGACCATCTCGTCGGTGACGCACCCCACATCGGTCATAATGCAAAAGGTGACGCCCTCGGCCTCTATCTGGTAGCCCACATTGTCGCTCGCGTCGTGGGGCACACTGAAGGGTGTGACGCTGAAGTCGCCTATCTGCACCGTTTGTCCAGCCTCGACATAGCGGCGCAGCTCGTCGGCTATCTTGCGCTGCACGCAGTAGTTGCGGTCGATGCCTTTATGCACTGCCTGTGTGGCATAGACAGGCAGCTGCTGGTCGTGGCTCAGGCTGCCCACTGACTTGATGTGGTCGGCGTGGTCGTGGGTGATGAGCAGGTGGTGGACACGGGAGAGCGACAGGCCATAGTCGCGAAACTCCTTCTTCAGTGTCCTGATGCCTACGCCCACATCTACCAGGAGGCCGTCGTTGTCGGTATATAGATAGTAACAGTTGCCACTGCTTCCACTTCCAAATGATATGAATCTGAGCATGTCTTCTCAATAATTTGTGCAAAGGTACGAAATTATTGTCTTCTTTGCGCACGCATGCTGCTATTTTAACCTATCTTTAACGCGATTGGCCGCGTCAGTAAGCTGATTCCATTTGCGAATGTCAGCTTGACGGTCTCAGTCCTTGCCTTCCTTGCAGTCCCTTTGCTTTCAGACAAAAAAGGCCTTTTGCTTGTGTCGGCAAAAGACCTTTTTTGTCTGTCGGAAAATTCCTTTCAGGATAAAAGCACAACAATGAGATTTATAGCTAAGACCTTAAGGTTGTCACTTCACCTGTACTACCAGATACTTGCTTGTGCTCCAGAACTGTTGCGGATTGGTGATGCGCAACACATACTGCTTGTTGGCGTCTCGCTCTAAGGTGTATGACGTCTGAGGATGCGCCGTGAGCAACTCGGCCGAGCGAGAGTAGAGCTTTATCTCGCGGTCCACACGTATGTCTATCTTGGTAAAATAGCTCTTGTTGAAGTCGTGCCCAAGCACCTTGCCATCCTTCAGGATGTTCTGCTCCTTAAGCTCCTTTTTCGTGCCGAAGACAAACCAGGCCGCGTTCAGCTCCTTGTCCTGCGTGCTGATGGTCTGGTCCTTCTGCTGTCCCTGCGTCTGAAGCGTGGTGACGCTCTCGTTGAGTCCGGCCACTTGCTCGTCGAGTTCGGCTATGTGTATATCCTTGGCGTCGAGCTCCTGTCGCAACTGCTGCAGCTCCCGGTCCTTCTCTTCGAGCTGGGCTGTGAGGTTTTCTATGGTGCGCCGCAGCTGGTCGCCACTGATGGTGCTCTGGCGCAACTGCTGTCGCAGCTTGTTGATAAGTTCGCGGTTTTGCCGCATCGTGCTTTGGATGAACTGCATGTTCTCTCTGATGCGCGCTGCCGAGCTGGCACCCTCGCCACGCTTGGCTACCGACACGCGTCCCTGGGCCTCGCTGATCTCGCGGAAACCTTCCTCGATGTCGTTGAGCGTGCCCATCATGTCGTTGATCTCATTATCCTTTTGAGCGATAATGGCAGAAAGGGAGTCGCGCTGCTGAGCCAAGGCGGTGTCTTGCACGGCAGTCTTCTTGCTGTCTAAGGTGCAGGCCGTCATGGCCAGTGCACCGACAAAGATGAATAATACCTTTTTCATTCTGATGAGTTTATTACTATAATTATATTATGTCTTTTCTTTTTCCTCCTTGTCATCGGCACCGGCCACGACCACGACAATCTCGCCCTTGGGCTGATGCTCGCGGAAGTGGGCCAGCACATCCTCGAGCGTGCCCCTGACGCTCTCCTCGTGCACCTTCGATATTTCTCGGCAGACACAGGCCTGACGGTCTGGCCCGAAGTGCTGTGCCAGCTGCTCAAGCGTCTTTACCAGACGGTATGGCGACTCATAGAAAATCATCGTGCGCTGCTCTGTCTGCAAAGCCGCGAGCCGCGTCTGCCGTCCTTTCTTTTGCGGCAGGAAGCCTTCGAAGCAGAAGCGGTCGCAAGGCAGCCCGCTCGACACGAGTGCAGGCACAAAAGCGGTAGCACCTGGCAGACACTGCACCTCGACGCCGGCTCGGACACACTCGCGTACAAGGAAAAAACCGGGGTCGCTGATGCCCGGAGTGCCCGCATCGCTGATGAGCGCCACCGTCTGCCCGTTCTGCAGGCGCTGCACTATGCCGGCCGACGTGCCGTGCTCATTAAACTTATGGTGCGACATCAGCCGGGCGCTGATGCCGAAATGCTTCAGCAGCACCCCCGACGTGCGCGTGTCTTCAGCCAGCACAAGGTCGGCCTCCTTCAGCATGCGAATGCCGCGCAACGTCATATCCTCCATATTGCCCACAGGAGTGGGCACAACGTAAAGTGTTCCCATTTTGGGGGCAAATATAGTTAAATATTCTTTATCGTCAAAAAAACAACCGATTTCTTTGCAATTTTTAAAACGTATTTGTAATTTTGCACGCATTATGAAGAGCAACCTCACGGGAGAAGCACACCATCCCGGCAGAATAGAAGTGGTGTGCGGCTCTATGTTCTCGGGGAAGACAGAAGAGCTGATACGAAGGATGCGACGGGCACAGTTTGCCCGCCAGCGCGTAGAGATATTCAAACCAGCCATAGACACCCGATACTCCGACGAGGAAGTGGTGAGCCATGACCAAAAGCATATCATGTCGACGCCCATTGACTCGCCCGCATCGATACTGCTCCTGTCTAGCGATATTGACGTGGTGGGCATTGACGAGGCGCAGTTTTTCGACGACACCATCGTAGACGTGTGCAACGAGTTGGCTAATCGTGGCGTACGTGTCATCGTGGCCGGCCTCGACATGGACTTCAGAGGCCACCCGTTCGGGCCCATGCCAGCACTTTGCGCCATCGCCGATGAGGTGATGAAGGTGCAAGCCATCTGCGTGAGCTGCGGCGCACTGGCCTACGTGAGCCACCGCAAAGTGCCCGGCGAGCGGCAGGTCATGCTCGGAGAGACGCTGGAGTATGAGCCTCTCTGCCGGCAGTGCTACAAAAAAGCCATCCAGGAGGATGGCGAGCACTGAGCCGTCTGGCGCTACCAAGTTACACACTGGCGCCACATCAGCCTGTTTCGCAACTCCCTGTTGTCGTGCATTCACGCCCGCATGTCCATGCATCCAGCCTGCTTTGATTTCCCTTCTGGATTCCGACGCCGAACATTTACCCCCTAGACGACCCCCGTTTACCCCCTAGACGCACACTGGCTACCCCCTAGCCGATGCTCCGCTACCGGGTAAACGGGGGTCGTCTAGGGGGTAAACGGTGACCAATGGAGCCCTCACTCCATGTCTCGCTCGGTCTGATTTCCTTCCAGGACCATGCCACCGGCTCCGCACGATTCTCCCCTCCCTTCTTGCGTCCCGTTGGTAGCAAGCGTCACCCTTCGGGATGCCGAGCGGTAGGGGAGGGGCAGGGGTGGGGGTGGTAATGTAGATAGACTGTGTACAACAAAATGAACGGCCTGATATTGAGACTCCAGTGAGCTATAATAAGCAATTGACTGGCGAAAAATGAAAAAAAAGGTATAAGTCTGCTGAATTTGGCAAAAAATTAGTACCTTTGCGCACTCATAACATACAGAACAGGTAAAAATAGTAAAGAAAAATATCAGGTAATATGTTTGAAAACTTGTCGGAACGGCTCGAGCGGTCGTTCAAGATACTGAAGGGTGAAGGAAAGATCACCGAGATCAATGTAGCAGAAACACT
>CAJOHP010000051.1 GCA_905234355.1 uncultured Prevotella sp.
GTTGTCGTAGGCAATGCCCCATGACCCTGCAGAGTGCTCAGGGTCCGTTCCGCTGTACTTGCTCCAGCAGAGCAGGTTCTGTCCGGAGAGGCTCACCTGCAGGCGTCGCAGTCCGAGCTGCTTGAGGAGCTGCTTCTTGAAGGTGTAGACGAGCTGCACGTAGCTCATGCGGACGAAGGATGCGTCCTCCACGTAGCGGTCGCTTCCGAGGAAGTTGTAGCCTGTGTTGTACATGGCACGCGGTATCTCGGTGACGTCGCCGTTCTTGCGCCAGCGCCAGTTGACGGCCGACGACTGGTTGTTGGCATTAAACATCTGCTCGAGTCCCATCTTGGCCTTGTTGACCACCTTCACGCCCTGACGGTAGCTGAAGTTGGTGCGCAGCGACCAGGCGTCGTAGGTGAAGTTGAATCCGAAGCCGCCGTTGAGGTGGGGGTTGGAGTTGCCCAGGTAGACAATGTCGAGCGAGTTGATCTGTCCGTCGTTGTTCACGTCTTCATAGATAGCGTCGCCGCCCTGGAACTTATAGGTCGACGAGCCGTCGTTGTAGTTGTAGACCATGCGTATGGGGTTGCCCTTGGAGTCCATCATCACCTTGCCGTTGTTGTCGATGGCAATAGGTGCTGTCTTACCCTGAGCGAGGAAGGTGTTGTCGATGTAGTCGCGCAGCTGCTCGCCGGTCCATCCCTCGCGGGTCTTCATATTGATGAGATACTCGTAGGTGTACTGGTAGACGCCCTTATAGCGCAGTCCGTAGATAGAGCCGAGGGGGTTGCCTTTCTGTATGCGGTTGAGATACTGGTCGCGCTTGCTGGAGTCCCACTCCGAGTTGATGCTCTGGAGCACGCTCTCGTCCATGTCGACAATCTCGTTGAAGTTCTGCGAGATGTTGAAGTTGAAGCCCATGTTGAACTTGCCTATCTCGATAATCTTGTTGCCCTGTATGTTGAGCTCCCAACCCTTGTTGGTCATCTCGCCCACGTTGGCCCAAGCGAGCGAGCCGAATCCCGATGTGGAGGGTACTCCCACGCCCGACATGAGCAGGTCCTTGGTGCGCTTGAAGTAGTAGTTGAAGTCGCCGGTGATGCGCTCGAAGAATCCGAAGTCGCCGCCGAGGTTATACTGTGTGGTGCGCTCCCACTGCAGCTTGTTGAGCTGCAGTCCCTCGAGGTAGGTCACGCTGCGGGTGTCGCCGATGGAGCCGTAGACGCCGGAGGTGTTGTACTTGGCATACTGCAGATACTGCGAGCCGGGCTGGCGTCCCACGATACCCCATGAGGGGCGGAAGGAGAGCATCGAGAGAAACTTCTTCGACCACTTCATGAAGGGCTCGTCGCTGATGTTCCATCGGGCGGAGACGCCGGGGAACCATCCCCACTTCTTGGAGTCGCCGAACTTGGTGGTACCGTCGGCACGGAGAGAGAAGTCGAAGGCATATCGCGAGAGATAGCTGAAGTGTCCGCTGTAGGTCATCGACATGGATCGCCACTGTCCGTTGCCTGCCGATGGTTTCTGCATGTCGGCATCGACGGTGGGCGATGTGGTGCCGTTAGGCGCATTGCGGGTGATGACGGTCTGGTTGTTGTCGTTGCCGGAGGTCATCTCCCAGCGTGCGAGCATCGTGGAGTAGAAGTCCTCGTTGTTGAAATGCGGGTTGAAGGTCATGGTGTGGCGGGTGGTGAAGGCCAGCGAGTTGTAGTCGTAGACCTGCGAGCGGTTGTAGTTGGCGTCGTTCCATCCGTCGGTAGAGAGCGATCCGGGCCAGTACTTAGGCTCGCTCTTGGAGAAGATGTCCATGTAGACCAGTCCGGTGTAGTCGAGCCTCGTCTTGGAGTCGTCCTTGCCCAAGAGATAGTAGTCGAGGCGGAACTCAGGCGAGATGCGGTAGGTGTTCTCGTCGCGCCACGCCATATTGGCGATGGCCACGGGGTTGCCCAGCGAGCGTATGCCCGAGAGCTGTTTCGACGACGTGCCTGCCACCGACGAGCCGGCAGCGTCGCTGGCACCCGTGGGCAGGATGATGTAGTACTCGTCGGTGTCCTGTCCGTTGGCATCCTGCCGGTAGACGCTCATGTTGGGCGCTGTCTTCTGTGCCCGTCCGAGGATGTTGTCGTCGTAGTTGCGGTGGTTGGCCGTATAGGTGAGTGGGAATGTGGTGCGGAAGGTGATGCGGTCGCTGACGAAGTAGTCGAGTGCGAGCTTGGTGGTAAATCGGTCGAGCCGCTGCTCGATGATGGTGCCGTTCTGATGGTCGTAGCCTGCCGAGATGCGGAAGTTGGCTTTCTCGCCGCCGCCGCTGATGGTCAGGTAGTGATACTGGCTCCATCCTGTCTGCTGCACCTCCTTCACCCAGTCGGTGTTGTTGTTCCAGTTCTCGCGCTCGGCCCATGAGGGCGAGTAGTTTATCTCGTTGATATTGGTTGTGGCCGTGGCGCTCTGGGCGGGGTTGTAGTACATCTCCTTGAGCATCATCGTGTAGTCGTCGCCATTGAGCAGGTTGTATCCCTTAGGCTGCCAGCTGGCCTGCACGCGCAGGGAGTAGTCCACGCGTGTGGCACCACGTGCTCCGCGCTTTGTGCGTATCTGTATGACGCCGTTGGCGCCGCGTGAGCCCCAGATGGCTGTGGCGGCAGCATCCTTGAGCACCTGTATGTCCTCGATGTCGGAGGGGTTGACCGAGAGCAGCGAGGCGTAGGTCTCCTCGTTGGCGTTCTGGAAGTCGAAGTTCTCGTCGGGATTGTCGAAGATGTTTCCGTCGACGACGATGAGCGGTTCTGCCGAGCCATTGATGCTGGTCACGCCGCGCAGTCGCATCGATGTGCCTGCGCCCAGGTTGCCTGAGTTGGCCACGATGTCCAGACCGGCAATCTGTCCCTGCAGGGCCTCGTCGGCGGTGGTGAAGGCCAGTCCGTCGACCTTGCTCATGTCGAAGGTCTGTGCGGCCACCGACACCTCTCGCTCGGGTATGGCGAGTCCGCCCTGGTTGAACTTACGCTTGGCCACGACCTGCACCTCCTTTATCTGCGTGGCGCTCTGCAGCTTCACGTTGAAGGTAGTGCGGGCGCCGATGGGCAGGATGGTGGTCTTGTAGCCCACGTAGGAAATCTTCAGTTTGTTCTTAGTGCTCTTCACGGTCATGGAGAAGTTGCCGTTGAAGTCGGTCTGGGCAAACGAGACGTTACGGTTGTTGCCGTCGACCTCTACGACGTTACACATCATCACGGGTCCGAGGTCGTCGCTGACCACACCTGAGATGCGTGCCGTCTGGGCGAAGCTTAATGACAAATGACAAATGACGAATGCCAAGCTTATCAGAAGTCTCTTGTTTATCTTGTTACTCATAGGTATCTGTTGTTTTCAGTGCACGGTAGGGTTTTAATATCGCTTGTAGAGTCTCTGATCGAACAGTCTGCGGTAGGCGGCGAGCTTGCGTGCCGCGTTGGGTCCGGTCCACAGTGCGTCGTAGCGGTCGGTGTCGGCATGTGTGCTGAGCGGCCGGCTGATCTGGTGCACGACGGCAAACGACGATGTGCTGATGGCTCGGTTAGACTTGTCTATGACATAGTCGCGCGTCATCTGGTTCACCATCTTGTTCGTGCTCGTCGCGTCGATGTCGATGGTGATGCCCCGCTTGTCCTTTATCTGCATCTTTCCAGCGCCGCCGCTGACCACGATTTTCTCGCGTATGCCGAGCGTGTCGGAGCATGCGGTGGGATAGGTGCCTGCGTCGACGACCTGGTCGGCAAAGACGGAGTTGTCCTGGAAGTGGAAGCGTATGAAGGAGTTGATTTCCTCTACCATGGCGAGTGCCTTGTTGCGTGCGTTCTGTACCTCCTGGCTGATGGTGCCTGTGGCCCGCTCTTCCTCGAGGCGGTCGTTGTAGGTGTCGTAGAGCACCTTCACGTCGCTCCACCGGGGCAGTCCGCGACGGTAGGCTTCCTCCATGGCTGTGTTGTCGGGAGCGTAGACGGTGTAGTTGTAGGTGTTGAAGTAGTTCACGTTGTCAGTCAGTCCGCCGTTGGCCACGAAGGGGTGGTAGGCGTCCATGCGCTTCTTTCCTGTGACGGCGTTTTCGGCCACGAGCTTATCGCTGGCAAAGGCCATGATGTCGTCCATGTCGTAGTCGCTGCACAGTGCGAGGAACTCCTTGAACTGTGGTGCCTGCAGTGTGCTGAAGACCGACTGCTGTGGTGCCTGTATGATGTGGTCGATGGCGTAGGACACGCCGTTGCGCTGGTTGTAGACGTAGGTGATGGCGGCCGGTGCTGCCTTGCCCTCTATCTGTGCTCCGCCCATGACGGCGTCGCCGCGTCGCAGGCTGTCGGCAGTCATGGCGATGCGCACGGCCCCGCCGTGCTTGGTCTTGTAGTAGCGGTTGCCGTTGCTGCCGAGCCACTCGCCGTCGCCCAGCACGATGGTGTGATAGTTCAGTATGTCGGTGAGCTGCGAGCGGAACTGTCCCGGGCTCAGCGTGCCTATCTGTTCGCCCACGGTGCCTGTGGCCGTGTCGTACTTCCACGACGTGCAGGTGATGTAGGGAGAGCGTGCGGTGTATTCAAACTTCAGGGCTCGTGGCTGCTCGCCCTCGAGCAGGCTGGCCGGGTCGACGTAGAACTGCTGGAAGGCGTCGTCGGTGGGTATGAAGAAAGCGTAGTTGGCGCTCATGGCCAGCAGATAGGCGTAGTAGTTCAGTCCCAGGGAGAGCGACGTGCCCGACTTGCCGTCTCTTACGGCCTCGTTCATCACGCGCATGTTGTCGTTGAGCGTGGTGGGTGCCGAGACGGCGATGAGTGAGGGCGGTGCAAACATCTTGTTGAGCATGTAGATGACGCCGTTGTTGGCTATCTTCACGTCAAACTTCCCGTCGGCCGTGCGGTTGATGACGTCGAGCGATAGTCCCATGGGGTCGCTGGCCTCGTCCATGACGTGTCCGAACTTCGACGGTACTGTGCCCACGAAGGAGCGCTGCATGAGGTTGCTGATGAGCTGCTGCACGTTGAGCAGGGGTATGGAGTCGATGTTCTCCTTGAGGTGAGCCAGGTCGTTGGGCGCATCGGCGCGCTTGAACTGGTTGATGAGGAACTCGCCCTCGCCTCCTGGCAGGAAGTATTGGCGTAGTGCCTCGTCGGTGGGCACAAACATGGCCGCGATATCCTTCAGGGGGTTCTCGTTGGTGCCGTTGTTATAGTTGTTCCATCCCGGGTCGAAGGGCAGTGCGTATGGAGCGTCGGTGCCGTTGGGGTCTTTGAGCAGTTCGCCGCTCTGCGAGCGTGAGCTCATGTAGCGCTTCTGGTAGATGGCGTCGAGTGTGGGCAGGCCGGCCGACACGGCGTAGTCGTTGTAGTTGTTGAGTGTGGCCTGGTCCTCATAGGGTGCGCTGAAGCGGTCGAGCATGCGGCTCCAGAGGCTGCTCTCTCCGCTGGTGCGTATGACCTCGGCCATGTTGCCCGGGGGCACGAGCACGTCCTCCATCTGGTGTATGTAGCCGTTCTGGCAGGTCACGTCGCTGCTGATGATTTTGTTGCGGAAGACGTAGGCCGTAGGGTTCTCTGCGTCAAACTGTGTTCCGGTGATGACCTCGAAGTCGCTGTGGTCGCCCTCGGCTGCCGAGGTGGTGATGTTGTTGGCGGTGAGCTGCTGCTCGGTGAAGTGCACCATCATGGGGCGTGTGGCATCCATCACGATGTGTATGCCCTGGTCGTAGTATTTCTCCCAGTAGCTGTTGTTCTCGGGCATGTCGGCCCTTGTGCGCAGGAAGGTGACGGTGTCTATGACGTTGGCCGTGGTGGTGTGCTTGAGTGCCTGTCCCTGCACGACGGCCGTTTCGCCGTCGCTGACGTTGGAGAGCATCTCCACGAGGATGGCATTGTCGAGCATCGACGAGTAGAGCAGCTGCTTCTTCATGGCGGGTGTGAGCTGCTCGTAGGACGTCACGCCCCACGAGTTGTCGGCGAAGAATCGTGCGAAGGCCTCGTCGTTGGCGGGGAAGATGGTCTTCGATCCGGTCTTGGCCAGTGTCTCGGCGTAGCCCAGGTCGTCGATGAGTCGCACGTAGGTGTTGAATGTTCCGGTAAGTCCGGACTGTCCCGAGCCTCCCTGCAGGCTGCCGGGATTCTTCAGTGCGTCGTAGATGCTGCCGCCCAGCCAGTCGGGGTAGTTGCCCTCGTCGTCCAGGTCGTAGTCGTCGCTACAGCTGCTGAATCCTCCGCACAGCGAAGCCATGCAGGCAGCCATCGCAGCCCGTCTTAGCATCTCAGTAAAGCGGTAATTCATACGTTGTTGTTTGGTTTGTTATATTAGTTATTGTTTGTTTCCGCGTGTGGGTATATATGGTGTGGAGCCTGTGCCTTGTGTGTGTCTCTCTACGCGCGTGCGCATATATATATAAAAGGTGTAGCTCTCGGTTGCTGTCGCTTTCATAGTGGGGCCGGTTAGCATTGGCCGCCTGTTGTGGTGTCCCTCCGCTTTGGTTGTGATGCAGGCCGGAGGCATGCCTGCCAGTTGGAAAAGGAAGAGTAGTGAAAGAGTCCCGTGCTCCTTCGCTGTGAGGAGCACGGGACCGATAGTGTGTATGTCTTATTTCACGATCACCTTGCGTGCCTTGCCGTTGGTCACCACGATGTTCAGGCCGCGCTGCAGCTGCTGCATCCTGGTGCCTGCGATGGTGTAGATGCCGTCGGCAGCCTTCTTCTCAGCCCCGATGGTCTCTATGCCCTCGGCAATGGGTCCGCCCCATCCGGCATTGTCGCCCATGGCGGTGAGCGTCAGCGACCATGCGCCCACGCTGTACCAGAGGCCGGCAAACACCTTCGGTGTCTGCGAAGCCTCAGTGCCGCACATCGTACCGATGAGTAGCTGGTGGTTCTTCACCTCGATGCCCTGGAACTCCTGGTACTGGAATCCGCGGCCCAGGCCGTTGTTGGCGTTGTAGATGGCCGACATCTCGGCGTAGGCAGGATCGTCCTCGGCCATGCCGCCCTCGATGGCAGCCTTGGCAGCCTCCCACAGCGGACCGCGTGTGTCGCTGGCGACAGCCTCTTCGCCGGTCTCCTCGTTGATGTAGTAGTTCATGGGAATCTCCACAAACACGGTGTCGGCGTCAGCCTTATAGAACACGTAGGCGCCTTCGGCCGGTGTGCGGGTGTAGGCAGCGAGGGTATAGGTGCCGTTGGGCAGGTCCTTCACGAGCTGCGAGATCTGGTAGTCGGCCAGACCGTTGGGACTCCAGGAGTCGAAGTAGCGTGTGGCCGAACCGTCATACCACTGTCCGGTCTTCGAGGGGTTGGCGTCGCCCGTGCCCTTGACGAGCTCCCATCCGTTCATCGACTCAGCCTTCGGGTTGACGATGAAGGCGGTGTAGTCGGCGGGCACGGTAGCAGCGTCGACGAGGTTCTGCTTGGCCACCAGTCCGGCAGCCTCCTGCAGCTTAGCCACATAGTCGTTGACGGTGGCCAGGTCCTTCATCTCGCTGGTCAGGGCCGTCTTCTGCTCGGCCATGATGGCCTCGAGATAAGTCTTGCCCGTAGCCTGTGCAGCAGCAGCCACGTCGGCAGCGTTGTTGTAGGCGGGAGCATAGGTGTTCACATAGTTCTTCAGCAGCTCCACGTTGGCAGCGAGGTCCTTGTAGGAAGCGGTGTCGCACACCATCCAGTTGGCCACGTAGTCGAAGGCGAAGCGCACGATGTCGGTAGCCTCCTTGTAGCCCTCTCCGGCGAGCTGAGCCTGCACGGTGGGCAGGGTCTTGCCGTCCATCATATACTCCTCGTAGGCAGCCTCGCTCTTGTCGGCCTCGGCCTGAGCGGCGCTGATGAGCGTGAGAGCGGCAAAGAGGTCGGTCTCGGCCTTAGCCTTGGCGATAGAGTCGTTGAAGGCTTTCTTGTCGGCAGCGAAGTGCATCTTCTCGGCGAAGGTCTCGGCATCGGCTATGCGCTGTGCCACGGCCTTCTGCACGGCATCGGCCTCGGCAGCACCGAGGTAGTAGAGGTGGAAGTTGGTGGCGAGGAACCATCCGGCCGAAGCGTTGCCGTTGCCGGTGCCCTCGGCGCCGATGGTGAGCTTGCCGTCGACCACGAGCACCTTGTCGGTGGTGGTCAGCGTCTCCCACTGTCCGGCACCGCCGTCCTCCCATCCGTCAGCAGTGAGGCTGGGCGAGATGGAGCTGCCAGCGGTGCTGCGGGCGAAGGTGTGCTGGTTGGTGCAGTAGCCGCTCTGCGTGATGAGGTCGGCCGACACCTTGTAGTAGCCGTTGGGCAGGTCGGTCAGGTCCTGAGCCACGCCAAGGGTGGTGGTGAAGTTGTTGTTCCAAGCGTTCCAGCAGCTGCGGCCCTGCTGGAAGTTCAGGCGCTGGTCGCCGCCGGTGGCACCGCTGATGTACCAGCCCGTGCTGTTCAGGTCGGTATTGGTGCTCTGATTGCCACCCACAGTGTACTCGTTGGCATAGACCCAGACGCCGTCCTGCTCTGTGGGCTCGGCCGAGGCGTTGATAAACCAGGGCGACTGCACGAGGAAGGTGTAGTCGGCGGGGTTGTCCTCGGTGGCCTCCTGCGAGAAGTTGTAGGCCTTGATGGCCTCGGCAGCCTGTGCGATGGCAGCCACTATCTGACTGGCGTTGCCGTTGTTGCGCAGGTCGTTGATCTGCTCGTATGCATCGGTCAGTGCGTCGTAGCCGGGATACTGTGTGGTCTCGATGAGGCGCAGCATCTTCTCGAGCTGTGCGTCGAGGGCGGGCACCTGTGCGAGCACATCCTTGAAGCGCACAATCTCGGCCTCGGCCTTCTTCAGGGCGGCCTCCATCTCCTCCACGTCAAGACCGATGGCCATGTCTATCTCGTCGATGGCATCGTTCATCTCGTTGATCAGGCCCTCCAGACCCAGCTCGCGGGCCTCCTCCTGCAGCAGCTGCAGGTCGCCGAGCGAGGCGGTCAGGTCGGCCTCGAGTATCTGGGCTCGGTCGGCCTCGCCTATCTTGTAGAGCTTGATGCCGTCAATCCAGATGAAGGGGTTGGTGCCGGAACCGCCGCTCGACTGGAAGCCGAACTGGATGGTGAACTCCGACGTCGGGGTGAACTCGATGCTGTGCAGCGTCCACTCCTGTGCGTTGAAGCCGTCCTCATCCTCGAAGGTCTCCTTGCGGCAGGTCACCTTACAGAGGTTCTTCACGCCGGTGTTGCTCTGGCTGGCAGTGAAGTTGGCGTTCTTCACCCAGTAGTCCAGACGATAGACGGCGCAGGGCAGGCTCACTACCTGTGAGTAGGTGGCCCATCCGCCCCATCCTGCACGCAGGTAGAGGGCAGCCTTGTTGTCGTCGCCGCTGTCCTGCTCGGGCTTGTCGGGCATGGAGAGGCAGGTGTCGCCGTCGTCGGCAATAGGTATGGCCGTGGCGCCCAGTCCGTAGGGCACGGTGCCGAAGTAGACCCACTCAGGCGTCTGCACATTGCCCGATGCTACCGTCCAGCCCTGCACACGGCCGAGGAAGCCGTTCCACGCCGAGGTCGAGGGAATGTCGTCCTTACGGCTCTTGGTGCCCAGGCTGTGGGCATAGACCGTGCTGTCGGCGGCCATCCAGCCCTGGCTGCGCCCGCCACTGTAGACGATGTCGTCCTTCACGATAGGCTTGGTCTCACCGTTGACACCCCAAGTGATGTCCTCGTCGAAGCCTGGATTCTGGATGTAGTTTGTCACATCCTCTTCCTGAGCCAGCAATGGCGTGGCCATCATGGCTCCAAAAGCAAAAAGTAGAAGTTTCTTCATACGTTAGTAAAGTTAGTAAATAATAAATGTGTTTTGTTCTCTGTCTGTTTCAGTGGGTGTCGGCGAGCACAGACGCTTTATGCCGCAACACGCGACAAAATTACAAAAAAAGCGGAAAACAGCCAAGCTTTTAGTAAAAAAAAGTCTTACTAAAGAAGAAAAAACTGCTACTAAGCGTGGGTAGGCACACTACTCAGCGTGGGTACTCACAGTACCAGGCCTTGGTACTCACACTACCAGGCCTTGGTACTCGCAGTACCAAGCGTTGGTACGCACAGTACCAAGCGTTGGTACGCACAGTACCAAACTTGGGTAGTCAATCTGGTACGGTGCGACACTGAAATGCAGGAAAAGACGGGCAAAGGCTTGCGTATATCATACGTTTTTTGTATTTTTGCACCGACCTAACCATTTCCGTTTCGGCAAACTAAAAACCAAGACATACATGAGAAGACATCTTCCACTCATCGTGACCCTCTGCGCCCTGCTCGTGGGCCAGGCATGGGGCGCCAACACCAAGACCAGCGTGCAGCAGGTGACCGCGAGCGTGACGCTGACCACCAACGTAGATTATGTGGTGACGGGCGAGACGCCCTTCAGCGGCAGCGGCGTGGTGGACATACAATCTACCGACCACGCCGTGCTCATCCTCGAGCGCGTCAGACCCTCGACGGCCATCAACCTGCTGGCTTCGCGTGTGCGTATCAAAGGAGAGGTGGCCAAAAACGGGCAGAACTGCCAGGTGCGACTCTACGGCACGCGCGGCGCCATGGTGCTGCCCTACGCCACGACCGACAAGCCCCTGACCGTCTATGCCGGACAACACTTCACCGGCGAGGCCTGCAGCGACTTCGGACTGGAGAACGACGGCGGATACATGGTCACGCTCAGCCAGGCGAAGCTCAACAACCGCATACGCTCCTTCCGGCTGAAGCGCGGATACATGGTCACATTCGCCACACAGAAGAGCGGCTACGGCTACCAGCGATGCTTCATAGCCAACAGCGAAGACCTGGAGATGGCCACCCTGCCGCAGATACTCGACGAGAAGATCACGTCCTATCGCATCTTCAAGTGGAACACCGCCGGCAAGAAGGGTCTGGCCAGCAACACCGACGCCGCGGCCTGCCGCGCCCTCAACGTCATCAGCTGCTACGGCTGGGACGCCGGCCACGACATGCAGCCCGACGTGGAGTGTGTGGTGCACCACCTCTACGAGGACTATCCCTCCTCGTCGGCCTGCGGCAAGGCCACTTGGACGGCACACATGAAGACCAACAACGAGCCCCGCAACTCCGCCGACGACAAGCCGCAGGACCTCAACACCATCCTGGCCAACTGGCAGAACCTCATGCGCACGGGCATGCGCCTCTGCTCGCCGTCGTCGTGGGACGGCAGCGACTACACCGACGGCTCCGGATTCCTCAAGCAGTTCTTCGACTCCATCGACGCCCGAGGATGGCGTTGCGACCTGGCCGACCTGCACTGCTACTGGCTGCACGACAACTTCAACAACCTGCCCGCGATGCAGGCGGCCTATAAGCGCCCGCTATGGATCTCGGAGTGGATGTACGGCGCATCGTGGAACCACAACGGCACCTTCGCCTCCGGCGCCACCGACGGTGATGCGAAGTGGGGCGTGGAGCAGATATGCCAGAAGCTCAACTCCTATGCCTTCGTCGAGCGATACTTCTACTGGAACGGCGAGTCGAAAGGCAAGGTCTACAGCAATGGCGCCGTCACCTCGCAGGTGGGCGCCTACTACCGCGACATGCTCACCGGCATGGGCTACAACAAGAGCTACGAGAAGGTGCCCAACACCCCACGCATGCGCGGGGGCTTCAGCCGCTTCAGCGTGACCACCGAGGGCACCACGGCCACTATCCGCTGGCACGACTACGACGGCGAGTACAACCAGGTCATGGAGGTGCTGCGCAAGGAGCCGGGCGGCGCCTGGCAGGTGTGGCAGACCGTCACGCCTGAGGATGCCGAGGCCGACTACAGCCTCACCGACAGCCGGTGGAGCGAGGGCGTGCGCTACCGACTGCACATCAAGAGCTTCAGCGGGCGCGACTACTACAGCTCGCAGGACGTGGAGCCCGGCGAGGCCATCACCCTGAGCAACGGCACCACGCGCTATGTGGGCGGCAACATCGTGGCCAACGGACAGTTCACCATGGGCACCTACGGATGGACCAACGGCACAGGACAGCCCCTGGCACAGCCCTGGTTCCAGGTGGTGCCCAGCGGCATCAGCGGCGGACACTTCCTGCAGGCCTACGGCAGCAAGGGCAAGGACGACGCCGCATCGGTGAAGACCGCTTTTGCCATCGTCCCGGGACAGGACTACATCGTGCGCATGGCCACCTGCAACGCCGGCGACTACCTGAAGGTAGACATCAGGAAGAAGGGACAGACCGCCGATGCCAATGCCGCCACGCTCTTCAGCCAGAGCTACTGGGCCACACAGGAGGCCACATTCAATGCCGGCGCCAACGACGAGGCGGTCCTCGCCCTGCGCTGGCTCGCCGCCAAGGGACAGATAGCCGACGT
>CAJOHP010000052.1:0-21602 GCA_905234355.1 uncultured Prevotella sp.
ACCAAGGGAAAAACTAAATTTCTTCACACCAAATGAGGTCTTTTTCAAACATTATACCTAACTTTGCAGCCAACTTGCACTTGCTGGTTGACTCTATACAGTACAAGTTATCCAGCGACAAAAATCAAAAAAAAACGGAAATAATTGCGTGATTGGAAAAAAAGTTGTAACTTTGCACCCCAAAATGATGTGTATATGTGTAGTCTTGAGCAGTTTAAGATAGATTTGCAGGCACTTTCCGAGGAGGAGAAGCCCTTGGAATATGTACTCGACGATGCTTTCTTCCAGCAGCTTGAGAGCACTGAAGTGCAGGGCGGAGCGTTGCACGTGTCGGGGTCTATACGCAAGGCCGTCGGCTTTTTTGAACTCCGCCTCAACATCAGCGGCACTGTGCGCATCACGTGCGACCGCTGTCTCGACCTCATGGACCAGCCTATCAGCACCGAGCTCACACAGGTGGTGAAGCTGGGCCACATCGCAGGGACAGCCGGCACGCAAGACGGAGCCTACACCATGCAAGACGACACACTCATCGTCGACGAAGACGAGGGCGTGCTCGACACAGCGTGGCTCATCTATGAGACGGTGGCTCTGGCGGTACCCATCCAGCACGTTCATCAACCTGGCGATTGCAACGATGCTATGATGCGGGTGCTCTGCGAGCACTCGGCTGCCCGAAGCAGTGATGCGGACGCCAGCGAAGAGACTATCGACCCCAGGTGGGCAGCTCTGAAGAGACTGAAAACAGACAATTAACAAATTAAAAATAAAAAGAGAAATGGCACATCCTAAAAGAAGACAATCGAACACTCGCACCGCTAAGCGTCGTACCCATGACAAGGCCGTAGCCCCCACACTGGCTGTCTGCCCCAACTGTGGCGCTTATTACATCTATCACACCGTATGCCCCTCCTGCGGCTACTACCGCGGCAAGGTGGCCATCAAGATGGACGAAGAGGTTGCAGAATAACACAGAAGAATGAGCAAGATAAACGCGATTATCACCGGCATTGGCGGATACGTGCCCGACTATGTGCTCACCAACGATGAGCTGTCGCGCATGGTCGACACCAACGACGAGTGGATAATGACGCGCGTGGGTATCAAGGAGCGCAGAATCCTCACCGAAGAGGGACTCGGCACTTCCTATATGGCGCGCAAAGCAGCCAAGCAACTCATGAAGAAGACGGGAGCCGATCCCGACTCTATCGATGCGCTTATCGTCACCACGTCGACGGCCGACTACAAGTTTCCCTCCACGGCCAGCATCGTGCTCGGCAAGCTGGGACTGAAGAATGCCTACGCCTTCGACTTCTGGGCTGCCTGCTGCGGCTTCCTCTATGCACTCGACCAGGCTGCCATGATGATACAGAGCGGACGCTACAAGCGCATCATCGTCATCGGAGCCGACAAGATGTCGTCGGTCGTCGACTACAAAGACCGGCAGACATGCCCACTCTTCGGCGACGGCGCCGCCGCTGTCATGGTCGAAGCCACTGAAGAGCAGGACATCGGCTGCATCGATGCCTACTTCCGCACCGACGGCAAGGGACTGCCCTTCCTCCACCTGAAGGCCGGAGGGTCGGTATGCCCACCCAGCCACTTCACCGTAGACCACCGGCTGCATTACCTCTATCAGGAGGGGCGCACCGTGTTCCGCTATGCCGTGACCAACATGAGCGACGACTGCGCACTCATCGCCGAGCGCAACCACCTGGACAAGACCAACATCGACTGGGTGGTGCCCCATCAGGCCAACATGCGCATCATCGAGGCCGTGGCCAAGCGCCTGGAGTTGCCCATGGAGCAGGTGATGGTCAACATTGAGCACCTGGGCAACACCTCGGCAGCCACCATCCCCCTCGCACTCTGGGAGAACGAGGAGAGGCTTCGCAAGGGCGACAATCTCATCCTCACCGCCTTCGGTGCTGGATTCGTCCACGGCGCAAGCTACCTGAAGTGGGCCTACGACGGGAAATAGACACAGCAACCCCACTCCACAGACCCTCTGTAGAGACAAACCCCATAGGGAGCGGGCGGACAACCTCAGCGTTGTCCGCCCGCTTTGCATGCTATGTATCTATGGACAAAAATCTCCGGAAAAGCGAAACAATGCACGCCAAGACACTTTACAATGCCTCTATAAGCCCTATCGTAAGCCCTGTGTATCTGGCAATCAGGTCGGAAGACATCCCGTCGGCCTTCATGCGACGGGCGTTTTCAATGTTTGCCGTTTGCACACCTTCAGCACGACCTTCGGCAAGGCCTTCGGCACGACCTTCGGCACGACCTTCGGCAAGGCCTTCGGCACGACCTTCGGCAAGGCCTTCAGCATGGCCTTCAGCATGGCCTTCAGCATGGCCTATAGCTCGTCCTTCAGCCTCCCCCTGCTTGCGCCCTTTTATCTCGGCTTCAAGCAGTTGGGTACGCATCACATCGGTATCGCGCACCAAGGTGTCTATGTCGTGCTCATAGCGTTTGCGCTCCACGTCGCTCATCATCAGCAGGTCCAGACGCTGACGTGCCTCCTGCAGGCCGGGGGCCGTGGTGTCGGGGCGTATGCGCTCGTTTTTCAGGTAGTCCATCCATTCCTCCAGCCAACTGCTGATGGTGTCCTTGTCAAACTCGTTGACACGGATGACATAGTATTCGGGAAACACCTGGTCGGGCGACAGCACATGCAAGTCGTCACGCTCGTAGTCAGTAAGTTTCAGGTTGTCGCTGGTGTGCACGCCCTTGAGCACCGTCTGGCCGTGGTAGAGATAGTCCTCGCCCTCACCCAGGTTGAAATAGAGGATGTTAATGCTGAACACCTTCTTCACGTTCTCATAGCGTTGGCCGCTACTCATGTGCTCGGTGATGGTCTTTGCCACACCATAGATCATGCGTTGCAGATAGTCGTGCTCACGCGTCTGCTGTATCTCCACCAGGATGATCTCACCCTTAGAGTTCTTAGCCTTGATGTCTACTCGGTTGTATTTGTCGTCCTTCGTCTCCTTGTTCGACTCGGTGTCGAGCAGTTCCACGATGGTCACTTTATCGTTCACCAACACCGAGATGAGCCCCTCGAAGATGGCGAAGTCGGCCTTATTGCGAAGCATGTACTTCGCAGCCCAGTCGAAGCGGATATATCGGTTCATTCCCATGGCATTTATCGTTTAGGAAGCAAAGATACGAAAATTATCCGAACCGACAAAAGGAAAAAAGAAAAAAAAATGCAGAGCAGACATCCGTGGCAAAGGCTATTGACTATCTACCACTCAAAATCAGCCTGCAAAATGAGCTATACGCCAAAACTGAAGCACAAAATATGGCGGGGTAAAATCAGAAAACGGGCGTTTTATTTGCTGCTTTCGCATATTTTCCGTACTTTTGTGACCGAAACATGAGACATATTCCCTTAACCCCACAAGAGCACAGCTTCTGGCTTAGCGAGCAGGTCAGCGGCAAGCACAACCACACCGCCGTGGCCTTTGTCCTCGGCACGAGTCACGACAGCGCGCGTCTGAGCCATGCCCTGCACCTGCTGATAGCCGAGCAGCCCCGCCTGCGGGCCAGGATAGTCGTCGCCGACGGCACGCCCTGCTGGCAGGAGGTAGGACCGGATGAGTGGCCCAGACTAGCCGTGAGCGACTGTCCCGACGAGCAGCACGACGCCGCCTTCGAGCGCTTTGCCCACACGCCCTTCCGCCTCGACACGGAGTGTGCGTGCCGCTTCATGCTGCTGCGTGGCCGCCGGCGCCATCTGCTGATGATTGTGCTGCACCACGTGACGTCGGAGGTGCACACCGTGGCGCTGCTCTGCGCCCGGCTGTCGGCGCTCTATGCCGCGGCCGACGCCACACTACCGTCTCCCGCCCCGCTGCAGTCGCTGCCGGTGCATGCCACCACGGCCGACGACGCAGCTTACTGGCAGCACTATGTGGAGCAACACCACGCCGACCCGCTGACACCCTACTTTCCCCCCTCGGCCCAGGCCGGCCGCATCACCACCCGGCAGTTCAGCTTCGGCCTGCTGGCCGCACAGGTGGCCGACACTTGCCGCGAGCAGGCCATTGGTCCGTTCCGCCTGCTGGCCGCCGCCTGGGGCGCCACACTGCTGAAGGTGTTCGGACAGAGCGGGCTGTGGCTCAACTACCCCGTGAGCCTGCGCACTGAGGTCGAAGCCGACGTGATGGCCACCTTCGTGGCCGACCAGGTGCTGCACGTGGGAGCCGACGACGCCACCACCGCCCGGCAGATGGTCGACGCCATCACTGCCGACCGCCGAGCCGCTCGCCCCCACCAGCACGCCGCACTGCTCCAGACCGCCGTGGGCGACGTGCTGCGACAGGAGCATCAGAGCGCACTCTTCAACTTCCCCCTGGACCGCCGCCGCTACTCGCTCACCCTCGACGGCGAGCATATACCATTATATAAAGATGAGACCACCTACATGCCCTGCGGACTGCAGCTCGACGTGGAGGGCGACCTGAGCTTCGGCATCGTCTATGCCTGCGAGCAGTACCCGTCCTTCTTCGCCCCTATGCTGGCCGACGCCTTCTGCTGCGTGCTCAGCCAGATGGTGCACGACGTCGACACGCCATTGTCCCGACTGGTGCTCTGCCCACAGCACGACACGTTCAACGGGCCTGTGGTGCCGGTCACTGCGGCCGAGGCCGACCTCGCCGCACGCTTTGCCGACGTGGCTCGGCGCCATGCTGCCGACGTGGCCGTGGTGTCGGGCGATGAGCAGGCCACCTTTGCACAGCTCGACCGCTGGGCCACCGGTGTGGCCCGACTCGTAGCCCAGACGGCAGGAAGGAGGGAGGACGCCAGCGCCTACGTGGGCGTGTTCATCGGGCGCAACGTCTGCACGCCGGCCGTGCTCTTAGGCATCTGGAGGGCGGGCTACGCCTACATCCCCCTAGACCCCGAGAACCCCGCCGAGCGCATGGCCCACATCCTGCAGGACAGCCGTCCCGGATGCGTGGTATGCCAGCGAGACCTCATGCCGCAGCTTGCCGCCATGCAGCTGCCCGACGACGTGGCGGTGGTGAGCTACGAGGAGGCACTGGAGGCCGCTGCAAGCACAGAGGCCACTGAGCACATGGCTCCCACAGCGACCGAGGCGCTGCCCGACAGGCCTGCCTACATGATGTACACCTCGGGCACGACGGGCCATCCCAAGGGTGCCCCCGTCACACTGGGCGCCGTGGCGGCCTTCATCGACGCCTGTGCCGACCATGCCCCCGTAAGGCCCGGCGACCGGCAGATGTGCTTCAACAGCATCGCTTTCGACCTCTCCGTCTGGGACATGTTCTGCCCGCTGATGGCCGGCGCCACCGTCGTCATGGCCAGCGAGAGCGAACGGCGCGACCCGCGGCTGCTCCTCCGTCTGGCCGACGAGCAGCAGGTGACCCACATGATCGTGGCACCGGCCATGATGAGCCAGACCGACTACTGCCCGCTGCCCCACCTGCGCTACCTCGTGCTCAGCGGCGAGGCCAGTCCGCTCGACACCGTCAGGCGATGGCTGCCCGTGGGCCACGTGCTCAACGGCTACGGCCCGACGGAGAACACTATCGTGTGCAACATACACACCTACCTCCCCGACGACGACTGCGCCACCAACATAGGCCCCAGCCTGCGGGGCACCACGGGCTACGTGCTCGACGAGCAGCGCCACCTCGTGCCGCTGGGCGTGAAGGGCGAGCTCTGCGTGGGCGGCCGGCAGCTCACCCGGGGCTACCACCACCGCCCAGAGCTCAACGCCGAACGCTTCATGCCCAACCCCTTTGCCAGCGACGACGAGCGGCAGCACCGGCTCAACGACCGGCTCTATGCCACGGGCGACGTGGCCTACCGCATGCCACAGGGCGACATCGTCTACTGCGGACGCCGCGACTCGCAGGTGAAGATCAACGGCCACCGCATAGAGCTGGGCGAGATAGCGGCACGAATAGAGCAGTATACCGACGTGGCCAAGGCGGCCGTCATCGTGGCCGACCGCGGTGCCGGCCGGCAGCTGCACGCCTTTGTCGAGACCGCATCGGGAGCGCTGGACCGCCGCGCCCTGCGCCAGTGGCTCGAGGGCTATCTGCCGCTGTTCATGCTGCCCGCAAGCTACACCCTGGTAGAACACATGCCCATGAACGTCAACCGCAAGGTGGACCAGCGCGCCCTGCAGGCCCTGCTCCTCAGCGACCAGGGCCACTGCGAAGCCGACGACACACAAGACGACATCTACCACGACATCGCCCTGCACGGCAGTCCGCTGCAAGCCACCCAGCGAGCCCTGGCCGATATCTGGGTGCCACTGCTCGGGGGCAACACCCACTTCACCCTCACCGACAACTTCCTCTCGCTCGGCGGCAGTTCCATCGCCATCATCGCCATGGTGCAGCTCATCGAGCGGCAACTCGGCGTCGGCGTCAGCGTGGCCAGCGTCTACAGCCATCCCACCATCGACCATCTGTCCACGCTCGTGGGCAACATTGACGCAGCACAGCAGGCCGATGCCCTCGGCGTGCAGGCCGAGCTGACCGTGCCGCCCCACCTGCACAGCCTGCTGCTGCACTGCGCCCTCTCCGCCGAAGCCTCGCAGGCCTACAACCTGTCGGTGGCGCTGCCCGTGCCCGACGGCGCCACCCCCGAGGTGCTGCTCTGGGCATGGAACATGCTGCGCCAGCTGCAGGACGCCCTGCGCATGGGCGCCGTCATCGGCAACGACGGACGGCCACACATGCAGGTGACCCCCTACGAGCCGCTCGCCGCCCTGCCTCAACAACACTACACCTCTGCCGACGACCTCGAACGCCTGCAGCGCGAGCAGACCGCACAGCCCTGGCCCTTCGACGGACGGCCGCTCTGCCGACTCGTGTACTACACCACGCCACAGGGCAGACAGCCACAGCTGCGGCTCTACATACACCATCTGGTCACCGACGGCTGGTCGCTGTGGCTCGCTCGCCAACAGTTTGTCCAGCTCGTGCAGGCGCTGATGCAGCAGAAGCCCGACGACATCCCCCTGCCGCTACACACCTACCGCGAGTACTGCCGGCAGGCTGCCGCCACCCCCACGCCGCAGGCCACCACCGACTACTGGGAGCACTACCTCTCCGACTTCGACGACATCCGTCTGCCCTACACCGCAGCCACGGGGGACACCAATGGTCTGGCCGACATCCTCCCGGCACCGCTGCCGCCGGACACGACGCGCGCCGTACAAGACTACTGCGAGAAGCATGAACTGACGCTCTTCGCCTTCTATGCCTCGGCCTATATGATCGTGCTGGCACGCCTCTGCCAGCAGACGGGCTTCGTCGTGGGCTATCCCTCGGCAGGACGCCACGACGCACGCTACACCGACGTCATGGGCTACTTCGTCCATACCCTGCCCCTGCGCTTCACCGCCCAGCGGTGGGACGACTCCTTCCCTGAGCTCTGCCGACACACCATGACCGACGCCCGTCGGGCCGCCGACCACCTGGCCGACTTTGCCCTGCTGGCCGACATCGCTGCACGACAGGGCTACACCGACCCGACGATGCCGCTCATACAGGCCATGTTTACCCTCGATGAGCACGGCGCCGGCATGGTGGCCGACAACGCCGAGGCGGCACAGTTCCCGCTGACACTCACCGTGGCACTCGGAGCCGACGGGCAGTGGACAGCCCTGTGGAAGTATGCCACCGCACGCCTCGCCGCCGACAGCGTGGCACTCATGTCGCGCTGCTATGCCACACTCATCGACCATATCCTACAGGCACCAGACAGCGTCGTGGCGCGCCTCACCATGGTGCGCCCCGACGAGCAGCGCGCCATCCTGGCCCGCAACACCATCTGGCCCCTCACCACGCCTGCCAATGCCACCATCGTGAGCCTGCTCAGAGACATCACAGCACAGTGTCCGCACCCCTGGATGCTCAAGGACAAGCACGGCGCCATGACCTACGCCGAGGTCGACCAGTGCTCCGACCGACTGGCCCGTGCCCTTCTGACCCTCAGCGCTGCACAGCACCATGCCACCCCCGGCGGCCCCTTCACCGCCACCGGCCACTACATGCTGCGCTCGAAACAGGCTGTCGTGGCCATGATAGGCATCATGAAGGCCGGTCACGTCTATGTGCCGCTCGACATCACCTACCCTGCCGACCGCATACGCACCATGGTGAGCGACAGCCAGATGCAGTGCATCGTCTGCCAGCGCGAGCTCCTGCCGCAGCTACAGGCCATGCAGCTGCCAGAGCATGTGGCCATCGTGTGCTACGACGACGCCGTCGCCTCCCACGACGCACCGCACGACAGCGCCACCGACACACCCGCAACGGTGTGGCCCCACATCCGGCCCGAAGACCCTGCATACATGATCTACACCTCGGGCACCACAGGGAAACCCAAGGGCGTGGTCATCACCCACGCCAACGTCGTGGCCCTGGCACGCATAGGCGGACAGGGCACGTGCAACCCCACGGCCGACGACATCGTGCTGCAGTTCAACTCCTACATCTTCGACGCCTCCATCAACGACATCTTCTCCAGCCTGCTCAACGGCGCACGTCTCTTCTGCGTGGGCAAAGAGGGCCGGCGCGACCCCGACCTGCTCTTCCGGCAGATGGAGGAGGAACGGGTGACCTACGCCTGCATACCACCTGCGCTGCTGCAGGGCAGCGGCAAGGAGCCCACCAGCGCCCTGCGCACCCTGCTCTGCGGCGGCGAGACGCCCAGCGACGTGGTCGTGCAGCGCTACACCCGCCACGGCACCATGCTCAACGGCTACGGACCGTCGGAAAACACCGTCGTGGCCACCGTCAACGACTACCGGCAGAGCGGCATCTACACCGCCAACTGCATAGGGCGCCAGCTCCCCGGCGTGAGCTGCTACGTGCTCGACGACCACCTCAACCTCGTGCCGCCAGGCTGTCCCGGACAGCTCTACCTCGGTGGACTGCAGCTCTCGCCGGGCTACCACCGGCAGCCGGAGCTCAACAGCCGCCACTTCACCGACAACCCCTACGTCGCCGAGGCCGACAGGGCCCACCACCAGAATACCCGGCTCTATGCCACCGGCGACGTGGTGACACAGGACGAGCAGGGCCACTTCTTTTTCATAGGCCGCAAGGACTTCCAGGTGAAGCTGCGGGGCCACCGCATCGAACTGGCCGACATCGAGAGCACGCTACAGCGCCACAGCGGCGTGGAGCACTGCGTGGTGATGATGGTCAGGCGCGGCGTCGCCGACCAGCTGGCCGCCTACCTGGCCTGCGACACCCCTCTGCCCACCGCCGAGCAGCTGCGCGACTACGCGGCCGCCGCCCTGCCACCCTACATGGTGCCCACCCTCTGGCACGTGGCCGAGGCACTGCCACTGACCATCAACGGCAAGGTGGACCGCCGCCGCCTCGCCACACTGCCCATCACCGCCATAGCCACCACGGCCGACGACACTCCCATGAGCGAAGAGGAGAAGAAATACCGCTCCATCGTGGCACGCGTCATGCAGGTGTCCGAGGAGAGCATCTCGCCTGCCGACGACCTCATCGAGCAGACGGGCATGAACTCGCTCTTCGTGCTCGAGCTGGTGCACCAGCTGCGCACCCGCGGCTACGACCTGCACCCCATCGACGTCTACCGCCAGCGCACCATACGCCGTCTGGTCGACTACGCCAACAGCGCCACCGGGCTCACCAAGGAGCAGACAGACCGGCGCCTGTGCTACCTGGCCAACGACGACGACCCGGCCAAGCCCCTGCTCGTCGTGGTGTGCGGCTACCGCTACTACGAGGTGAACTACGGCGACCTGCACCGTGCGCTCAAAGACCGCTACACGCTGCTCGTGCTCGAGTCGGCCATCGAGCTGCAGTCCTACCGTCCCGAGTGCGCCGCCACGGCAGATGCCATGATCAGCGAGTACGTGCGACTGCTCACACCATACATACGGCAGCGGCCCATCGCCGCCATCACCGGACTGTGCATCGGCGGCGACATCGCACTGCAGCTCGCCGTCCGCCTCGACGAGCTACACCTCGGACAGCCCGTCGTCTTCGTCATCGACGGCATGGCCGACCGCCCAGCCTACCGCGGCAACACCGGCATCATGGAAGGCGCAGGCATCAGCCAGGAGACCGACCGGCAGCGCAAGGACTACATCATCAGCTTCTCCAAGACACTGCACCAGCGACGCTACAACGGACGCGTACACCTCTTCATGGCCACACAGTTTGAGAGCGTGGAGAAGTTCACCGAGCAGGAGGCACGGCAGTTCTTCCCCGTCAATCGCGACAACTGGCAGCGCCTGCAGCCCGGCATCGTCATATCCTACTACGACTGTGTGCACATGCAGCTCATACACGACCAAGAGACACTACGGCAGATGACCCGCATCATCGACAACGAACTGACAGACCATCAAAACAACCCATAACTATGCAGAAACATCTCACCCTCCACAACGACGTGCAGCAAGTGACGCTGCTGGCCGACTACATCGACGCCGTGGCCGACGAAGGCGCCCTCGACCCCGCCCTGGCCATCAGCCTGAACCTGGCTCTGGAAGAAGCCGTGGCCAACGTCATACTCTACGCCTACCCCGAGGGCACGCAAGGCGACGTAGACATCACCACCACCGTGGCCGACGGCGTGCTCACCTTCATCATCGCCGACGAGGGCGTGCCCTTCGACCCCACGCAGAAGGAAGAGGCCGACGTCACCCTCGGCCTCGAGGAGCGGCCCATCGGCGGCCTCGGCATCTTCCTCGTCAGGCAGATCATGGACACCGTAGGCTATGAGCGCCGCGAAGGCCGCAACATCCTCACCCTGACCAAAAAGCTCTAAAGAAAACGGGAAAACGACGATGAAAAAGATTATCTGGTTATCACTGTGCGCGCTGCTCTCCCTCACCGCGCCCGCACAGACCGTCGAGCAGGCCGACAGTCTGCACCAGCGGGGACGCGCCCTGCTCAGCGAGGGACAGATAGCCGAAGGCCGCGCCCTCACCCGCCAGGCACTGGAGATGCGCCGGCAGCTGCTCGGCGAGGTGAGCAAGCCCTACATCACCTCGCTCAACAACCTGGCCATGTCCTACTTCATGGAGAAAGACTACGCCCAGGCACGTGACCTGCAGGAGCAGGTGGTGGCCCTCTGCCAGCGTCTCAGCCCGCCCCACCCCGACCGCGGCACCTACCTGTTCAACATGGGACGCTTCTGCTACTTCGCCGGCGACAAGCCCCGCGCCGCCACCATGCTCGAGCAGGCCCTGCCGCTCGTCGAGAAGCACAGCGAGGGCTACGAGCTGGTGCTGCAGATGCTCAGCCTCGTCTACGACGACCTGGGCGACACCCAGGGCACCGAGCGCGTCATGGCCCTCATGCTCGAGCACAACAAGAAGGAACTGGAGAAGCCCTGCAACGAGCCACGCTGCATGCTCGAGCGCGCACAGTACTACGACGTCAGCGGCGACCAGAGCATGGCCCGCGAGTGCTTCATCAAGGTGCTCGCCATGCCCATGGACGATGCGACGAAGGCACAGGTCCACGAGGCATACGCAAAGTTTGTGTCCGGCTCTGCCCGCGACTTCGCCACCGCCGCCGAATACTTCCGCTCGGCGGCACAGCTGCGCAAGGCTAAAGAGGGCGAAAACGAGGCCTGGGCACAGCTGACTTATCGCGCAGCCACCAGCGCCTTCCTCGCACAGGACTACGCCCAGGCCAGCGACACCTACCGGCAGACCGCCGACTACTACGCCCGCCAGACCACCCCGCAGGCACGCACCAACTGGGCACTCTGCACCAAGGGACTGGGCAACGCCTACAGCGGCATGAAGCAGTATGCCCAGGCACGCGACTGCTTCCGCCTGCTCGTCGGCCACTACGAGCAGCACGACACGGCCAGTGCCGAATATCCGCGCGCCATCCTGCGCATGGCCAAGGCCGAGAAGTATGGCAAGGAGTATGACCCGTCCATAGCCCACCACAAGCAGGCCATGGCCATCTTCTCCCGCCGCGGCATGACCGACGACTATGCCGATGCCGCCTCCTCGCTGCAGTTCTGCTATGCCTACGCCCACATACGCGACAGCATAGACCACCGCTACGACCAGGTGCAGCAGCTGCGCCGCCAGCGCCTCGACACCATCATCGTCAGTGAGAAGAGCCGACTGGACATCACTTCATGACTTGTTTACCTGTTATCTCATCTACGCCAACTCCCTGGGCGTCATCGCCGGAAGCTACGCCATGCAGCAGCGCTACGACAGCTGTCTGGCCTACTACCAGCCCTACATCGCGGCGATGCGCGAGGCCGTGCGCGACGAGTTCCGCGTGCAGACCGAACGTGAGCGCATGCTCGTCTGGAATAACGTGAAAGACCATGTGGCCGAGATCACCGACCTAATCGCAGAGCTCAACGACGGGCAAGTGTCAGGCAGGCATGAAGCCAGTGCTTCGGACAGGCATGAAGCCAGTCCCTACATAGCGCTGCTGGCTCCCCTGAGCTACGACGCCCAGCTGCTCTCCAAGGGCATACTGCTCAACTCTGCCATCGAGTTCAGCCGCGTGCTCCAGGCACAGGGCGACCCGCAGCTCGCCGCCGCCTACGCACAGCTCAAGGCCAACGACGACGAGCTGTCGCGACTGCGGCAGCACACACCCGACGCGGCCGACACTGAGCGCATCCTGCAGCTCACGCAGCACAGCCAGGCCCTGCAGCTGCAGCTCTCACGGGGCTGCGCAGAGTATGCCGACTTCACCAGCTACATAGCCTACAGCTGGCGCGACGTGCAGCAGAAGCTAGGCCCGTCCGACGTGGCCATAGAGTTTGCCGTGACCAGCAAGACAATGCTGCGCTCTGACCAGCGGCTCGTGGCCCTCGTGCTCACCCGCGACATGGCGGCACCGCAGGCCGTCGTCGTCTGCGACGGTGAGCAGCTCCAGCAGATGGAGACCGACGTCCGCCTCTTCGACACGCCACAGGCCGCCCGCACCATCTGGGGCCCCCTCATGCCCTGGCTCAAGGACAGGCAGCGTCTCTTCTTCTCCGCCGACGGCAGCCTGCACCGCATCGGCATAGAGTATCTGCCCGTCGACGGCCGCCCGCTGTCCGAGCAGATGGAGGTCTACCGACTCTCATCCACCAAGGTGCTGTGCTATCGCCAGCCGCAGCAGCAGCCCCTCTCGGCGGCACTCTTCGGCGCCATCGACTACGGCCGCACAGAGCACCTCAGCGCCGACGAGCGCTCCGCCCTCATGGCCCTGCGCGGTTCGAAGCGAGGATTTGCACCGCTGGAGAAGACCCGAGCCGAGGTCGACACCATCGGCGCCATGCTGCGCACCGCCGGCATGACGGCCGTAGAGACCTTCACCGGCGCCAAGGCCAGCCGCGAGGCCTTCACCGCCCTGTCCGACACTCGCATAGGGCTGCTACACATCTCCACCCACGGCGACTACAAGGAGGAGCACGGACAGACCGACAGCGAGTCGATGAGCCGCAGCCTGCTCGCCTTCGCCGGAGCCAACAGCGGGGCCGACGGTCTCGTCACCGCAGCCGACATCGCCCGGATGAACCTGCGCCAGTGTCAGCTCGCCGTGCTCTCCGCCTGCCAGACCGCCCTCGGACAGATGGGCGACGACGGCGTCTTCGGTCTGCAGCGCGGCTTCAAGAATGCCGGTGTCGCCGCCCTGCTGATGAGCCTCAAGCCCGTCTACGACGAGCACACCGCCATGCTCATGGCCGCCTTCTACCGCCACATGCTCGGCGGCTGCTCCAAGCGCGAGGCACTCGTCAGGGCACAGCAGGAGCTGCGGCAGCAGGGACACACCGACGCCCGCTACTGGGCCGTCTTCATCCTGCTCGACGCACTCTGAGAGAAGAAAGCCCGTCCCTACTCTATGACGAACTCTATGACGGGCTGTCCGCTGTCGTCTGTTGTGATGGTGCCATACTCGCGGCGTGACAGCTTGGAAGTGAGCTCAATGGGTATCTCGAAGAGCTCGTCGATGTCGTAGCCCGTGAGGTAGTAGTCGCCGGTGATGGCCTGCCTCAGCTCTCGCTCCACGGTATTGTCCCACGACTCGGGGTCGAACTCGAGGTCGACGGTGAAGGGCTCCATGACATCCATGCGCACTCCAGAACCTGTCTCCACCTCGATGTAGGGATAAAACTTCACGCTACGCTTGGCTCCGCCGCGGCTGTCGAGCACCTTCCAGCGTATGGGTATGGCCACATCGTCCTGCGAGGGCGGTCCCTCGACGGTGTATAGCTTGCCGGCGGCGCGGAAGCCCCAGCGCTGGATGTACTGCCGTCCGCTGAAGGAGTGTATGGTGCGGAAGGTCCAGTCGTAGCGTGTCCAGTAGGCGCCGTGGTCGTCGGGGTGGGCGGCCACGCGTCGCCACTGTGCGGTGACGAAGTGTCCGTGGAAGAGCATGGAGGGGGTCACGGCCTTGAAGGGCAGGCGGCGGCGGTAGAGGGTGTGGTCGGTGCCCGTGGCGTCGTCGCGCTCTACCATCTGCACCTCCATCTCGTAGTCGGTCTTGCGCTCCAGTGGCGTGTCGTACTCAGAGCTGCCGAAGTTCCATCCGTACAGGGCGGGCTCGGTGAGGTCCTGTGGCAGCGGTTTGCCGGAGTCGCGGGTGTAGAGCGGTGTGCTCTCCCAGGGGGCTCCCTTTTTGTAGATATTGTATATGGGTCGCACACTGGCCTGCTGGCTGACGAAGAGTCCGCGGTCGGGCACCTCAAACGACACGCGGAAGAGTGGCTCCTCGCTGGTGGCGAGGCCGTTGACACACTTCACCTGCAGCAGGTCGAGCGTGGGATAGATGGGCCACGACTTCTTGGCGAGGGAGACGGTCAGCCCGTCCTTGATGTTGAGCGCCCTGGCCAGTGCGTCGGTGAAGCTCCAGTCGATGGTGAGACCCTTGAAGAGGTCGAAGTAGACCTTGCCCTGGGGCGTCAGGTCGAAGGAGAGGGTGAGTGCTCGCTTATAGTCGTTCTCGGGCTTGTTGCTCTTGCCGTCGAGCTTGAACACGGGCCCCATGCGGAGGCCTGCGGAGAGTCCCACCTGCGGCACGGCGTTGGGCACGCCCACGTAGAGCTTGACGTCATAGCCGAGCATGAAGCTGGATGAGAAGGCGAAGTTGGCATCGAAGGAGGAAGAGGAGGCGTCGCCGTCGGAATAGGCTGGCGCGGTGTCGGCGGCTGAGAGGCTGCCGTTGTAGGGGTCTACGCTCACGCCGTCGGAATAGCCGGGATTGTTGTTGCGGGCGTAGTAGGTGATGTGGCTCTTCTTGCTGAAGGTCTTGCTGACGCTGCCCGAGAGCGACATATTGAAGTCGGCGGCGGCGCCCATCGAGACGAAGAGTGCGAGCTCGGGCACGAGACACTGCGAGATGGTGAGCTTCTTCTTGATCTCGGGCCTGATGTCGAGCAGGTCTACCTCGAGGGCCATGCTGCCGGTGGCGCTGACCACAAACTGCATCTCGTAGCCCAGGGTGAGCTCGAAGTCGAGCATCCTGGAGTCGATATCGAAGTCGCCCCCAGCCTTGACGATGGGCTTGACCTTTATCTGCACGTCGCCGGTGAGGTCGACAGCGCCCTTGACGGGTCCGTCCTTCAGTCCCTTTGTGTCGAACTTCACGTGGTTGCCTCGCGGCACGCTCCAGCCCTTGGCATAGGCCACGGCGTTGAGCAGGTCTATCACGTCGAGGGTGATCCACCCGGGCGAGTAGTCGCTCACCTGCACGGCGCGGGTGCGCTGGCTGCTGGCTGTGGTGCTGTCGGCCACGATGGCGCTGTCGGCCACCTCGACACTGTCATTGAAGTGGACGTGCAGGTGCTTGTAGGCATCGTCGAGGGGTGCACGCTCCAGGCGCAGGGCGTAGAGCATGCCCTTGCGCGAGACCTGCACCACGCGGTGGCAGAGACCGTAGGGGAGCTGGTCGCTCACGGGGGCGGCCAGCACACGGCCGGCGGAGGGCAGCAGGTCGTCGGGCGTGAAGTCCTCCATGTAGAGCGTGCCCGTGTCGTAGTCCATGCTGCTGACGTAGGTGAGCGACAGGTCGTCGAACAAGTAGGTGTCGGCCTGATACTGATAGTCTAGGTCGTACTTGGGCTTCTTCACATGCACCACCTCCCTGAAGCCGGGGGCCTCGGGCAGGTCGCGCAGGTCGTGGTCCAGCAGCGTGCAGCCGGTGAGCAGTAGGGCGAAGAGGAGCAGGTAAACGTTCTTGGCGGTCATGGCGTGGTGTTATTTTTTTTACGGATATCAGTAGTGCAGCGGATAGAGGCTGGACGCTGGACAGCGTGCCGTGGGTCTCGCCGTCGAAGACGATGGTGTCGGGCAGCTCGGCGAACTGCTGTGTGCGCTCGTCGTAGAGTCGGACGACGAAGCGCTCAGGCTGCTGAGGGTCGTCGTAGGGATAGAGCGGGTCCTGAGGGTTGACGTCGGTGAAGGGTCCCTCGGGGTTGCGGTAGCTGAAGATGCGCATGACGTGGTAGCTGATGCCGTGCTGCTGTTGTAGCCGAGCGACGCCGCGCACCTCGTTGCCGCAGAAGGCGGCCACGTGCTGATGGGGCTGCAGGGGCAGTCCGCCCACGGTGATGTGGCAGTAGAGCAGCATGTCGTAGAGATATTCGCCGGCAGCGACGGCAAAGACGGGGGTGACCACGACGCGACAGGTGTCGTAGCCTCGTGTCTGCACGGAGATGGCCGTCACGATGGTCTCACCAGGTCCCACGGCCACGAGCTCGTTGCCCTGGAAGGTGGCCACGGTAGTGTCTTCGGAGAGCCAGTAGACGGCCTTGTTGGCAAGCGTGTCGGGGCTGAACACAGGCTCGATGGTGAAGCGGCTGCCGGGCATGAGGGTGAGACGGTGGTGGCTGAGCGTCATCGTGACGCCGGGTGCGGGTGCCGGCGTGAAGGAGAAGAGGTCGCCGCACGACGACAGCAGGGCCGTCAGGAGCCAGAGCAGCAGCAGGCGGGACACCTGGGGGCGGCGGGGCGTGGGCGTCAGGCCACGGCGTGCGCGTGTCGGAATGGTTTCCATAGTCATTGCTTTTTAGGAGGGCATGTTATCTCGACGACATTCGACGGGCGGCTCTCTCGCCCGTCTTTCGTCAGCAGTTTCACGTAGTAGCGTGCCCGCTGCCCGCTGCGCAGCAGCACGTCGGCAAAGAGCTGCTCGTCGGCCCTGGTGGTGGTGACGAAGCGGAAGAGGTCGTCGCCCGGCGCCTGCCGGTAGACGGAGAAGTAGCAGTCGGCGAGTCGCACGGTCTGGAGTCCCTCGACATCCCATGCCAGTCGGGCCTCGCCGTCCTTGGCCACATAGTCGCCGCTGAGGGTGATGGTGCAGGGCACCACCGAGGGCTGGCGGTACTTCACGCTGTAGGCCAGGCTCAGGCCGCTGCTCAGCCCAGAGGCGTTGACCGACTCGATGGCGTAGAGATAGCGGTGCTGGCGGTTGTAGGCCGGGCGGTCGGTGTAGCGGATGAAGTGGTCCTGGGCCGCCACCGAGTCGGCGTCGAAGCGGGCGACGAGCGTCCACTGCCTGTCGCCGTCGGTGCGACGGAAGAGCAGGTGGTGGTCCATCAGCTCGTCGGCAGCGGCCACCCAGCGCATGTTGATGCCCTTAGCATCGACCCACGCCGTGTCGAGATGGGCCACACCGGGAGGCAGCAGCGTGGGGCGCAGCACCTGCAGCACGTCGGACCACGGGCCCTCGTTGGTGGAGTAGTCTACTGCGCGTACCTTATAATATATATAGCGCTGGTTGACGTCGGTGGCCAGTGTGTCGTGCATGAGGGTGTCGCGCAGCCCTGCCTGACTGCGGAACTGCCAGGCGTGGGTGGTGTCGTTGGCAAAGGCCACCTGGTAGTAGTCCACGTCGTCGGCCGAAGCGTGCCATGTGAGTGTGACGCGTCCGTCGGGCTGCACCTGGGCGTTGAGGCTGGTGGGCGCTGGCGGCGGCACCATGTCCTCTATGCGTATCTGCACGGGCATGGAGTAGCTCATGTTGCCGCTGTGGTCGACGGCAGCCACGACGAGCATGCCGGTGGGCAGTCCGGTGACGTCGGCCGTGCACATGGTGTCGGCGGGAGAGACAGGCTCGGCGGTGAGTTGCTGCCACTCGTCGCCGGAATGTCGGCGGTTGTAGTAGAGTGGCAGGTAGCCGGCGAGGTCGGCCTCGATGGTGTCTTTCTCCCAGCAGATGCGTGCGAGTATGCGTCCGTCGGCCGGCCGGTCTATGTCAATGCGGGTGACGGTGGGCATCGAGGGGGGCATGCGGTCGCCCATCTCGACGGTGATGGTGGGCGAGGGGTCGGTCAGGTCGCCGAAGAGGTCGTGGGCCCTCACGCGGTACTCGTAGGTGCCGCTCTGGTGGACGAAGTCGGCAAAGAGTGCAGTGGTCTGCGCCACATCCTCCTTGAGGAAGGGCACAAAGGGCAGGCTGTTGGCCCGCTGCCACTGTCCGCCCTCGCGGCGCCGCTCTATCTCGAAGCTACTGTAGGGTCCCATGTCCCACTCGAGGTTGACCTGCGTGGGCGAGACGATGCTGTCGGCAATGGCGGCGCTGAAGGGCTCGGGACGGTAGGGATGGTTCTCTATGTCCTGCACGAAGCCGGGCTGGAAGATGAGCATGGAGTCGGGGTCCCACACGGTGGGCTGCAGGATGTACTGGTAGTGTTCGCCGCGCCTGACGCGTGTGTCGACATAGCGCATGGCAAGGTCTTGGGCCAGGTCGCGTCGCCACTCGCTCACGAGCACGGCCATGCCAAACATCATGTTCTGGTCTTCGCTCATCTCTACGAGGGCGCCCATGGTGCCGGGGCGGTTGCGTGTCTGGGAGTAGCGCTTGTAGCCCTCGCCCCAGGTCACCTCGGCGGCAATGGCTGCGAGGGAGTCAGTCTGGCTGTACTTCTGCAGCATCTGCTCCCGTGAGATGGGCTTGAGGGCGTGGGCCAGGGTGTCGATGCCGGCGTCGGAGACGCGCAGGAGGGTGTAGCCCGTGCGGTTAAGGTATTTCCACGACACATAGTCCTCGGGTGCCCAGCGCAGCACGATGCTGTCGCCGTAGGCCCGGGCCATGAGGTTGAGGCGCGAGCGCACCAGCGGGCGCACGGCCTGCTGCGGGGGCAGCAGGGCCAGGCTGTCGGGGGCGGGACGACGCACTACGGAGATGCTGTCGGGCGAGGGCAGCTGAGCGGCGGCGGCCAGCGGCAGCAGCAGGACAGCGAGGGTGGCGAGTATGTCGGTCTTTATTCGTTTCATTGACGAGGGGGTTATGGGGGTTATGGGACTTATGAGGCTTATGGGACTTATGGGGGAGACGCTACGCAGGACTACTGGTTGCCGATGACGGCGCCCTCGGTCCATCCCTTCAGCAGCCATGTACTGTCGGTGCTTCGGCTCTGGACGTACTGCTCATCCTTGGACATGTAGCGGTCGGGGCGGAGCAGCAGGCAGTCGTAGGTCATAGTCTTGAGGTTGAAGGCGTTGACACGATAGACATAGAGTCGCAGCTCCTTGATGCGCTTGATGGCCTCGGTGGCCTTGAAGCGTGCATAGTCTACGCCTGCGAGGTAGTCCTCTTTCCAGTAGAGGCCCTTGTAGCCGCGCATATACATGTAAAGCCACTTGGTGGCCCACTGCTGCGAGTGGGCGCGCAGCGAGCCTTTGAGCGAGGGCACCGACTTGTTGAGTCCCTTGCTGTTGTCCAGGCTGTACTGCGACCCGATGACGAGGGGGAACTGATACATGGGTACCTGCAGGGTGATGGGGTCGGAGTGTCGGTTGTTGGCCATGGGGTAGGCAAAGTCCTGGACGAAGTAAAGTCCGCGGTAGGTATTGTTGAAGGTCTGCATGGCCTTCTTCAGCTTGCTTTCGCTTCCATTACCTTTGTGCAACAGGAAGACTGCCGAGTTGAGTGCGTAGCCCCTGCCTTCGTAGATGGCCTTGGGCACGACGCCCTCGGTGTTGGTGTTCCACTCGCTGGCCTTCTCTGCGAGGAAATAGGGCGCGGTGATGCGCCACAGGGCGTTCCAGCAGCGTGCCCGCGGATAGACCGACGCCACGGCCTGGGAGGCATGGTTGCCCTGGCCGCCCAGCAGGATATTGTTGCACCACTCGTCGGAGCCAGAGAAGTAGGGCAGCGGGTACTGGTGGCCGGCGGCGCCATAGAGCGAGAAGTCGGTATCGACCATGAGGCGGCGCAGCTGGGTGGCACCGAGATAGACGTTGTTGGTGTACTCCTTGTGGTAGTTGCCGCTCCAGACATTGTAGTTGTCGGCATAGACGACCGACTCGGCCACGGGCACGGCATCGCCGTTGGCGTCCTGTCCGGTCTCGAAGGCGTAGTTCTTGATGGGATGTCCGCCGATGAAGAAGTAGTTGCCGAGCCACGACAGCTGGGCGTAGGGGTCGTAGACGCGCAGGGGCACGTCGTTCACCTTGTTATACTCGGTGGCATAGAAGTCGTCGGAGTAATTGTAGCTGCTGACGCCGTTGTCCATGCGGGTGAGCTTCACGCCCATGAAGGGCTTGGAGTAGTCCACGAAGTCGCGACCGGTGGCATTGGACGTGGCTCTCTTGTAGCCGATGAGCCATGTGCCGTCGACGGTCTGCACGGCCATGTCCATGAGCTGTGCCAGAGGCGTGACGACGGTGTCGCGGGTGGTGACGGTGGTGAAGGCGGGTATGGTGACTTTTCCGCCCACCCTGCAGTCGTAGCCCTGACGCTTCAGTTCGAGGTAGTTCTGCCGGGTGACACTTATCGTCTGATAGCCCGACTGCACCATGCTGGTACGGGTATTCACCTCCACGTTCTCATAGTCTATGACGATGCGGAACTTGCGCGTGCCCCTATTGATGGCCGAGGCAGCCTTTGTGACCCAGTCGCTCTCGGGCGAGGGCGTCATGTTGAGGCAGTCGAGCGAGTCGATGTAGTGGTTTTCAGCCTCGCAGAGCAGTGTCGACTCGGTGTTGCCCCCGCTCTCGGCAGTGGTGTAGAGGCGCCACATGAGGCGGCCGTTGTTGTAGATCTTGCCACGTATGTCGGAGTTGAGGGCGATGGTGGGGCAGATGACGTCTTCGTCATAGGCATCGGTGTAGTTGTAATGGTGCACGAGTCGCCTGGTGCCCGTACCAGAGCCGGTATGGCGTGAGCCGGAGCGTGACCTGGTGGAGACGTAGAACTGGTCGACCTGGCTCTTGAGCTTGTTGCGACTGGAGGGATAGGCTATGGCCACATAGGGCTGCAGGGGCGTATCGTCGTCGAGGACGGGTGTGGAGCCAGTGCGGAAGTAGTAGACCTGTGTCTGCTCCCAGGGGTCCTGCGTCCAGCGGTTGCCCTGCCATCCGGGCTCGGGATGGAAGGTGCGGGGATTTTCCTCCACACCGCGTATAATCTCCTTGGCCGAGCCTTTCACCACGATGGCATAGTAGTAGTCGGGCGAGAGGTTGGCCGCCGACAGCTGCAGGCCGTGGGTGGTCTGGGAGAAGTCCTTGACAGTGAGCGGCATGCTGTAGGCATAGTTGAGCTTTGGCGTGCGACGGTTGAAGGACTGCTGCTGCTTGATGACACAGCGGCTGAAGACGGCCGAGTCGGGACGGTCGGTGAAGGCATCCACGCGGG
>CAJOHP010000052.1:21630-22203 GCA_905234355.1 uncultured Prevotella sp.
ATCTCGAGCTGCTCGCGCTCCACGGAGCCGTCGCGGTTGTAGCTGTCGAGCAGCTGGTGCAGCGAGTTCTCGTCGAGCACGCGGAAGTTGGTGTTGAGCGGAGCCTGCGTCTCAAAGCGCGGCTGGGCCATCATGTCGGGGTCGACGACGTCGGCCTCGTCGCTCCATCCCTGCGACATGACGGGCACGCCAAGGGAGCAGTCGCCGAAGAGCTCGAAGTTGTCGAGCGGGTTGCCGTAGAATATGTCGCACTGTGTGCCGCACTCGAAGGCGAAGCGACGGTTGATGTTGACCAGTCCGCCCAGGAGCTTCAGCTTGATGCGGGCCGCACCGATGAAGTAGTTGGGGTGAGGCAGTCCGCACTTGAGCACGCCGCCGATGCCGGCGTTGATGATGTCGAAGTCCTGGTTCCAGAAGCCCAGGTTGACGTGTATGCCGAACTTGGCGGCGAGATAGGCGTAGAGCTGTCCCTCGCCATACCATCCGTTGTGTCCCATGCGTCCGTCGCTGGTCTGCGGACAGACGGGATAGGCAAGCTTGCGCACGCTGACGTCGAAGCCGGCGTCGACGCCC
>CAJOHP010000052.1:22235-28214 GCA_905234355.1 uncultured Prevotella sp.
GCCCATCATAAATCCGCCTCCGCCCTCGGCATCGGCCGCAAACTGTTTCTTCGATGCCTCGCGGGCACGCTGTGCCTTGGTGATGTCGGCACCCTCCATGCCGCCCTTCGACTCGCCGTTGAGGAAGTTGGCAATGTTGGCGGGGATAGGTGGCAGCTCGCCGTCGTTGGGCAGCTCGTTGCCTATGCAGAGGTACATATTGGCACCCACCTTCACGCTCACGGGGCCGGCCTTGAGGTCGATGAGCGTGAGCGAGCAGCGCTTCTCGAAGTCGGGCTCGCCCAGATAGACGTGCCACTTGCACTTGTCAAGCTTCCTGCCGTTCTGCATAAACGTGATCTTCAGGTCGAGACTCACCGAGCCGCTGATGCCGGAGCCCTTGGAGGAGAAGTCCTCGGTCTTGTTTTCCTCCTTCTGCGGTTCGCTGGTGCCTTCGCCCGGCGCCACGCCGACGGCATTTTCGAGTCCGCCCTTGACGCCGGCCACGGCCGCGTCGTACTTGGCGTTGAGCTCCGAGAGCTTCGATGCCAGGTCGGTGGAGAGCTTGCCCATCTCTTCGTCGAGTGCTGCGTCGGCCTTGACGTCGGCAGTGACGTTGAGCTGGAAGTACTTGTCGGTGTCGTTGTGCACCCAGGCTATGGTGGCCTTGGCCTTGACCATGCCGGCGGCGGCGTCGAGCTCGCCGGTGAAGAGCATGGAGGTGAGGCGGTTGTTGTTGCGGTCGTAGAGGGCGGTCATGTTGAACGTGCCCTGCTTGACCAACTCGCCGTCGGTCGACGAGAGGTCGAGCTTGGCCACGACACCTATCATGCCCTCCTTGGGCGTGGCTTTCTGCTCGTTGCCCTGGGCGTCGACGTTGCGCACGCAGTTGAAGTAGAAGCCGGCGCCCACGTTGTTGACCACGATGGGGTCGAAGCGCAGGGCCTGTCCGCCGGCAGCCGCGTAGAACCATCCGTAGGTGAAGTCGTGGTCGGCCTCATGGCGGGTGTAGTAGCCGCCGCTGGCCTCGATATTGAAGAGGTCGCCGGGCATGGAGAACTTCAGCGAGCCGCTATAGCCCGACGACGTGCCGGCCCCTTCGCCCCGCTCGACGTCGAGCTGTCCGTAGACCTTGATGCCCGCCACGTCGATGTCGATGGCGGCAGAGCGGAACTGCGTGTCCTTGTAGCTGAACGACAGGTTCTTCACGTCGGCCGTGGCCAGCAGGGCCACGGTGGTGGTGGCAGTGACGAGCGGGTTCTCCTGGTCTTTCATCAGGAAGCCTATGCTGCCCTTGAGCTCCAGCTCGATGTCGTTGCCGCTCTGGTTGAAGTGATACTCATCGAGAGAGAACTTGAAGGGTCCGAGCTCCTTGTCGAAAGAGGCCAGCGACCACGCTCCGCAGTCGAAGTAGCACTTGTCGCCCAGCTTGTAGGTGTGGTTGTCGGCCAGGTCGAGCGTCTTGTGGATGGTGGCCTCGTCGGAGGCGATGCTTGCGGCCGCCTCCTGTCGTGTCTGCTCGCCATGCTTCCATGTCTCCGACCGCGGGCAGTTGGCCAGCCGCATCTGGGTGAAATGCACGCCTGGAATGCGCAGGTCGAAGGGCAGGCCGGGCACATAGTGCTTCACCTTCTGGTCGTATCCGGCCAGTGTCTGGTTGATGTCCTTGGTGGCGCTGATGGTGATATCGCCGCCCATGCAGAGCTCCACGCGGGTCTCATAGCCCAGGCCTTGTCCCTGGTCTACGGCTTCGAGGAGGAAGTAGGTCTGCTTGTTGTTTAGCTCGAGGTCGGCCAGGAAGAAGTCGAACTTCAGCTTGCCGTCGAGTGCGTTGTCGCCGCTCTCTGTGGGCTGCACCTTGAGCAGGAAGTCGATGGCGCCGGGATTGGCGGGGTTGTGCTGCGGGATCATGTCGCACGAGAAGGCGATATAGTCCTCGGGCCCGGTGAGGGGCACGTGCACGTCGCCGTTCATGGCACAGCCGTCGAAGCTGTTCTGCTGCACCTTGACGGCCACTTGCTTCACGCGCAGTGCCCAGTCGTCGATGCTGCAGTCCACGGGCGAGTCGAGTCCGAAGTCGCCGGTGATGCCGGACTTGTCGACGAGCATCTCCGTTGCGCTTATCTCGAAGCGCTTGTTGCCGTTCTTGAGGAAGCCCTCCGGCATCTGCATGGCTATCTTGCTGATGTAGAGTCCCTGCCAGGCGTCCTGCCCGTAGCTGCTCACGGGCAGCTGGTAGGCATTCTCGTTGGTGGCGGCGTCGAAATAGTTGGCGGGGAACTTGACCTGCGCGGGATTCCACTTCTGCGAGTGGTCGTAGATGATGTCCTGTGCCGTGAAGGTCCATCCGGGCAGGTCGTCGGCCTCGAAGGGGTCCATCGTCACGTGTCCCCACCAGTCCTCCCAGTCGCGCACCTGTGCCTCGATGGTGGCCTTGGGCTTCTCGCCCTCTATCTTCACGCCCTGCTCGTTGCACTTCGTGAGTTCGGGCAGGAGCATCTCGGCCTTGAGCGAGAGCAGCGAGATGGTGTCGTTGGCCCACGACATCATGCATCCGTCCTGCGGGTTCTCCACGTCGGTGGGTGCCTTGAAGGTGAACTCAAATCCCGACGATTTCTCCTGCAGCGTGAGGTCCTCGAGCAGGCAGATATTGCCCGAGCCGGGCAGTATGCGGTCGGGATCCATGCACATGCGCGGTGCTCCGAACATGAGGATGTTGTTCTCCGTCACGTCGTTGTCGGGCAGTGAGAACATGCCGAGCAGGTTCATCCACGCGTATGTGGGGTGGAACTCCATGGATATGAGCTGTATGTCGATGGGCGACTTGTTGACCGACTCGGGCAGCTGCAGTGGCAGGAACACCTCGATGTCGGGCATCTTGCCGTCGGCCATCACCTGCATGAAGTTGTCGTAGATGGCGTAGCCCTTCTTCACATAGTCGTAGTACTTCGACGCCTTCACCTTCTGTGCCAGGTTGTTCAGCTCGTTGCCTGCCTGGTCGGTATAGCCGGTGAGGTAGGGTTTCAGCGCGTCGGGAGTGGCATAGCCCACGAGATTGTCGAGTCCCCACTCGGTGAAGATGTCGTCGGGTATCCACTCGTCGAAGTTATTGGTGTCCGAGACGTGGGTGGCACGCTCCTTGAGGTGGTCCCAGTTCGACTTGGTCTCGGTGTTCACCACGCCGTCGTACATGACATACTTGTCGTTGATGAATATCTTGTCGAACTTCACGCCCACCTTCACCTTCTGTCCCATGGGCTCCCAGAGCATCCATCCCGAGCCGCTCCATGCGTGTGTCTTGCTGTCCTGCCTGACGTCGTCGCCCATGAGCATCTCATACTCGCCCACGAAGACCTTCTTGCCCTTCATTTCCTTGTCGGCTATGTCGATGGGCTTGCGGTTGTTTTCTATGGTGCCGCCGGCACATGCGTCGCCGAAGGCTTCGCTCAGCTGGTCGGTGTACTGCAGTCCCCGCTCGTTGCCGTCGCCGTAGAAGCGCACCGAGGTCTGCCCCACGCACTCCGGCTCCACACGCAGCAGGAGGGTCTGTCCGAGGCTCACCTTCTTGCTCACCTCGTCCCAGTCGATGTAGTCCTTGAGCACGTCGATGCCCTGCTTGGCCAGCGTCTCGGCCTTGAGGGCATCGCTGTCGTCCTTGTCGCCCTTGGGCGTGCACTCGTAGATGAGTCCCTGCTCTAGGGCCTGCTCCTTGGTGGCATAGCCCTCGAGGTTGTAGAGTCTGACGTGGTAACGGAACTTCAGCGTGTCTTGGCGCTCGCCCTTGCCGCCCACGAAGACGGGGCGCTCCCACTCGGAGCGTATGCTGTTGCCCTGGAAGATGGTGTTCTTGGTGTTGCCGTTGAAGTCGGGCTTCAGCAGCTTGGGCATGCGGAAGACGTAGAGGGAGTCGTCGGAGGTGACCACGCTCTCGGGGTCGTACATGGTGAGCTCGAAGCCGTCGTCGCCATCGCCGGTGGCGGGCTCGGCGTCGTCGTCCACGACAGCGAGCACCTCGTCGCTCATGAGCGGGGTGAAGACGAGCAGCTGGCTCTTTCCCTGATTCTCCACCATGGTGAAGTCCATGGGGTTGGAGGTGGTACGCTGGTTGGCGGTGACCTGTGCCACATAGACGTGCTTGTCGAGCAGGCGGTTGATGACGTTGAAGCCGAGCACGCACTGCGGCGCCCTCAGTCCGGCCACCTTGAAGATGTCGGGGTTGTAGGTAGCGGCCTCGTCGGGTGTCTGTCCGGCAAGCACCTCCTTGACGGTGAAGGTATATCCGTTGGTGACCGGCTCGGCCGTGCAGTTGAGCACGGGCTCAGACCATGTAAAGACGGGATTGGTGAGTGGCAGCTTCACCGCCTGCAGGTTCTGCAGTTCCTGCACGCCGGCGACGGCCAGGGGTGTGGTGAACTGGGGTGCCTGTGCCCTGTAGCACACCTGGAAGGTATTGAATCCCGTGGCATCGGGATTGCTGATGGCCACGGGCGAGTCTATCATGCCGTGCTGGTTGATGATAGGCTGCGAAGCTCACACGATAGGTGCCTTCCGGCAGCAGTCCGTAGTCGGAGGATCCCACGGCGCTGAGCAGGTCGCCGGAGAAGGTCATGGCCGAGAGCGGTATGTGGTTGAAGAGCCGGCGCATGTCGTCCTGGCTGAGGGCCACCATGCCCTTGGGTGCCACGACAAAGGGTGTGCCGGGATATTCCGGCGGGGCGCTCACCGAGAGCGATGCGGGCTGCCCGTCGAGGGTGGTCTTCTGCTCGAGCTGCAGACAGAGGTAGAACACCTGCTGCTGGTCGGTCTTGTTGCTCACCGAGAGGGTGAAGAAGTTGCCGGGGTTGTTTATGTAGTCGCCCACCTGCGGGGGCAGTATGGGCTGTGTGGGGGTCACGTCGATGGTCAGGAAGTCGTGCTGGGCCAGCGCCTCAGAGGCCGTGCTGACCATGAGCAGCACCACGAGGCAGCGGCGCAGGTGGTGGAGCATGTGTCTGTGTAGGCAGTGTATAGTCTCTCTCATAGCCAGGGATTACATTCGTTGTTGGTCGGTCTGCCTGTTCTTACGCTTTATCTCAAACAGGCTGAAGGTGTAGGTATAGCTCAGGCCTATGCTGGTCTCGGTGACGTTGTACATGTCGGCATTGGTCGAGATGTTCACGTCGTTGCTGCGTGCCACGCTGCCCGTGAGGCTGAAGGCGTGCACCTGCTTGAGGGTGTAGGCCAGCTGCATGTCGCCTCCGAGCGACATGTTCTCTCGCATGTGCTCCATGCGGTTGTAGCAGATGTTGAGCGCGGCCTGCAGGTGCAGGTTGCCCTCCTGGAAGAAGGCCCTGCCAGCGCCGAGCGAGAGTATGTCGCTGGTATATTTCGTGGCATAGCCCTTGGACTGCTGGTGGTGCAGACTGGTGGTGAAGTCGGTGCGCCAGGGGTCCACCTCCACGTTGTATGACAGGCCGGCGGAGAGTGTCTTCACGTCGGTCATGCCGTTGGCATAAGGGTTCAGGTCTTTGTTGACGTTGTAGCCTCCCGACAGGGAGAAGGTGTGGTTGAGCGTCTCGCCGCCCAGGGTGTAGGCAGCCGAGCCGCCGATGCTGTGCATGATGCGGTTGACGCGGGTAGAGTCGATGACGCGTGCTGTGCCGTCGGTCTGGCGCTGCCAGTAGCCGTTGTAGCGGGCACTGAGGCTCACCTTGCCCAGGCGGGTGGCGGCGCTGGCCGAGTAGACGTAGCCGCTGGTGGTATATAGTTGCTTGTCGGAGAGGTTGTCCGACTGTACGGAGAAGTTTCCCGAAAGCGATATTTTTCTGAAGAGGTGTGTGCTGGCAGCAATGCCGAGCGACTGGTAGTTGTTGGACATGAAGTATGTGCCGAGCGAGGTGTAGTCGGGCTGCACCATCTTGTAGCTGACGGAGGCGTTGACGCCGAGCAGCGACACGTTGGCACTGATGTCGCCGGCAAAGCGCATGTTCGACGTGTACTTGGCGTCGAACACCTTGTCCC
>CAJOHP010000053.1 GCA_905234355.1 uncultured Prevotella sp.
CAGATATGTCGCCTATGAGCAGGTGTACGTTCTTCGTGTTGCCCTGCATGGCCAGCGCCGATACGGCCTTGATGTCGCTCGTGTTCAGCAATAACCGCGACAGACCGGCCAGTGTGCCGCCCCCCACGCCTATACCGCCTATGTGGCGCATCTCGTCGCCGTCGCACAGCACAAAGCTCGTACCCGTCCCCATCGACACCACGATGGTGTGGTCGAGCTTCGACTCGTAGCGGGCACCCAGCCCGTCGGCCACAAACTCCTCCACCTTCTGTGTAGGCAGTCCGTAGACCGCTCCCTTGATGTAAGCCGAGCCAACGCCCGTCAGCATCACCTGTTTCACGTCGTTCAGCTCGATGTTGTTGTCGTGCAGATACTTGCCGAAGGCGCCGTATAGCGACGTGATGGGGTCGGCTGCGGTGATGCGCGTTGGTGCCGTGATGTGTCCGTCTTTCAGTCCTACAATCTTCGTGGTCGATATGCCCACGTCAATACCAATGATGATTCCCATTTCGATAATTCTCTTTTTAATTGTTCTGGTTTTGCGGTGCAAAGTTAAGAAAAAAAGGGTGAAACACAAAAAAATCGCAATTCATTATTCATTATTCATAATTATTTCCTATCTTTGCCGCCATGATTTTAGGCCGACATACAGGACTGGTGCTCGAAGGAGGGGGCATGCGCGGGGTGTTCACCTCGGGCGTCCTCGATGCGTTCATGAAGCACCAACTCTATTTCCCCTACGTCGTGGCCGTGTCGGCAGGAGCCCTCAACGGACTCTCCTACATGAGCCGCCAGCCGCGTCGTGCCCGCTATTACAACATCGACCTGCTGCGCAAGTACGGCTACATCTCGCTGAAAAGCCTGCTCACCCAAGGCTCCATCTTCGACCCCAACATCCTTTACGAGCGTTTCCCCAACGAGATAGTGCCCTTCGACTACGATGCCTACCAGCGCAATCCCGCCACGTTCGAGATGGTGTGTACCAACTGCCTGACGGGCCGTGCCGAGTACCTGTCCGAGAAGCACGATGCACGTCGCCTGACAGCCATTGCCAAGGCCACCTCTTCGCTGCCCTACGTGGCACAGATTACCGAGGTGGACGGCATCCCGATGCTCGACGGCGGCATTGTCGACTCCATTCCTGTGGTACGGGCCGTCGACAAGGGCTTCTCGCCCAATGTCGTCATCATGACGCGCAACCGGGGCTTCCGTTCCGGCGAGCCCGACATCAAGGTGCCACGTCTCTTCTACAAGGCCTACCCCCGCCTGCGGGTAGTGCTGAGCCATCATGTGGAGGCCTACAACGAGCAGCTGGCCCTCATCGAGCGCATGGAGGACTGGGGCGAGGTCGTCTGCATCCGTCCTAAGCGTCCTATGGAGGTTGACCGCATCTGCCGCGACACCAAAAAACTGGAAGCACTCTACGAGGAAGGTTTCCAGCTCGGAGAGCAATTCTGCCAGGAATGGTATCAAAAATAGATGAAGTCCTTTCCCAAATCCCTTTTCTTTTGCCATGATTCCCTACTGTGTGGCCCTACTGTGTGACATGAACCCTCTTTTTTTAGAAATGACAATGAATTTTTCATGATAAAAGGCTCTTTTTGGGAAAAAAATTGTATCTTTGCAGCTGAATAGATTGATACGACTATATAATAATAAGTTTTTAGTATGAATTTGAGACATCTTTTAACATTAGCTACCGTTGCCCTGACAGTTCAGGCCAACGCAGAGAATTATCGAGACATGGAACCCCTGACGCTCGAAGTACCCGAAATGAAAGCAGAACTGGTGAAGCTGCCCGAACGGTCGGCCGCCAACTTTGAGAGAGTGGACCCGGCAGCCAGCCCCAAGATGGATTTCGACTTCTTCAAGACGAAGACTAATCCCGGTGTCAAAGCCTATAAGTTCATGGACGACATGACCTTCGTGGGCATCCCCCTGTTTGCAGCAGGCTGGGCTATTAAGGGCGACAAGGCAATGTTCCGCGTCAATCAGAAGGCTGAAAGCGGCGGCAAGAAGAATACTCAGCTGCTGACCGACTTCAAGACCGGCATCGACGACTATACCCAGTTCTTCGGCCCCGCTATGGTGGTCGGCTTGAAGCTGGGCGGCTATGAAGGACGCAGTGACTGGCCCCGCCTGCTGGCAAGTGCCGGTTTGTCGTATGCCATCATGGCTGGTTTCGTCAACGGCATCAAGTACTCGGCCAAGGAGATGCGCCCCGATGGCTCCACCGCCAACTCGTGGCCTTCGGGTCATACGGCAACGGCCTTCGTTGGTGCCTCGTTGCTCCACAAGGAGTATGGACTCACCCGCTCGCCCTGGTGGTCGGTGGCTGGCTATGGCGTTGCCACGGCAACAGGTGTGATGCGCGTGCTCAACAACCGTCACTGGATTAGCGACGTCATGTCGGGAGCTGGCATTGGTATTATGTCTACCGAGTTGGGCTATGCCCTTTGCGACCTGCTCTTCAAGCAGAAGGGACTGTTGCGCAACGACCTGATGATGGACAGCGAGAAGCCCTCGTTCTTTAGCGTCTCTATGGGTGTGGGCCTTGGCAGCAAGGACCTCAATTTTGAGAGTGGGGATGACGAGATGAACATCAAGTTCCGTGCCGCCACGGTGGTCGATGCCGAGGGAGCCTACTTCTTCAACAAGTACATCGGCGTGGGTGGTCGCCTCAGGGTCAGGGCACAGTCGGCCAAGGACTTCGGCGACTTTGCCAGCAGTGTGGCCGTCGAGGATCTGGATGCCTGGCACGGCCTGATGCCCTACTATCAGAACGCGTTCCCCGCTGACTACGTGGCAGCCACCACCGCAGAACAAAGACTCGACAACGAGCTGACCTACCTGGAAAAGGTGGGCTATCAGACCCAGTCGGAGAGTGCATGGATGGCCAACGCCCCCGTGACCGACAGCTACGGCATCGTGAAGAGCGACCACATCACCGAGTTCACCGGCAGCGTGGGAGTCTACTTCAACCTGCCCCTGAGCAACCATTTCGCCCTGGGCACCAAGGCCCTCATAGGCCGTTCCATCACCCAGGAGCTCGACATCGACGGCCATGCCGAGGGCAACAAGAAAGACATAGCCTACACGGTGACGCTCGACAATCGTCCCGGCATGCAGGATGCCGACGGCGACCCCGCCGTGACGCTCGCCAACCTAGCCTACCCCACCAACACCGGCGAGAAGTGGAGCGACGACTGGGAGTATCTCACCATCGGAGCCAAGTCGTCGACCTCGTTTGGCACGGGACTCTCCATCACCTACCGCTACAAGTCCAACTTCTCCTGGCGTCTCTACTGCGACTACGACTACACGCGCAAGGACTTCACCGCCACCTACGACCCCTTCCACTTCATGCGCAAGGGACTCACCTCGGGGGCCAGCATCCTCATGGACTCGGCTGGCGAATACGGCGACGACCGCGGACTGGACGCCCGCGAATACAAGGCCACCAAGCACATGAACTACGTGACGCTGGGCCTCTCGTTTCTGGTAAACATATAATAAAAAACAATAAAAAGCAACGTAACAATGAAGACATCCAAATGGACTTTGATGCTCAGCGTAGCGCTGGCATCGTGTGCTGTAGACATGCCTAAGCAGACGGACTCGTCGTTTGAGACACTGACAGTGAAGAAGTCGGACATTGAGCTGCCCTACCGGTTTAGCGCCCGCATGAAGGGCCAGAACGACGTGACCATCACGCCACAGGTGAGCGGACAGCTGACCCGCATCAACGTGACCGAGGGTCAGCAGGTGAAGAAAGGGCAGACGCTCTTCGTCATCGACTCGCGCAACGCCCAGCTGGAGCTTGAGGCAGCACAGGCCAACCTGCAGGCCGCCCTGGCACAGGAGAACTCGGCACTGCTGGAATATGAGTCGAACAAAAACCTCTATGAGAAGAAAATCGTGAGCAGCTACATGCTCAACAACAGCGAGAACCTGTACAAGCAGGCCAAGGCCGCCGTGGCCCAGGCCCGTGCAGCAGTCAACCGTGCCAGGGTCAATCTGGGCTTCTGCACCATCACAGCCCCCGTGTCGGGCGTGATAGGCGAGATACCGGTGCGCACAGGCGACCAGGTGTCGCCACTGACCGAGCTCACCATGGTGAGTGGCAACACCACGATGTATGCCGAGTTCTCCGTGACCGAAGCCATCGTCGAGGCCATGGTGCAGAACGGCGTGAAGGCAGCCGAGATGGACCGGCTCATTGCCAGCCTGCCCGAGGCCACGTTTGTGATGAAAAACGGTACGGAGTATCCCCACAAGGGACGCGTGGTCAGCCTCACCGGCGTGGTCAACGACGCCACAGGCTCACTCACCAGCAAGGTGTCGTTTCCCAACCCCGACGGACACCTCTATTCCGGCATACAGGGCACCATCGTCATGCCGTTTGCCGAAAAAGACGTGATCGTCATACCGCAGAACGCCGTGGTGCGACTGCAGGACAAGTCTATCGTCTATAAGGTCAAGCCCGACAGCACGGCAACAGCCGTCGACGTGGTCACTGAAGATACCGGCAACGGCAAGGACTTCATCGTGACCAGCGGACTGAGCGCCGGCGACAAAATCGTGGCCTCAGGTGCCAACAACGTGAGCGAGGGCCAGAAGGTGCTGTTTCCGGAGGCTGCGAAGTGAGATGCCCAAGCAAAGCAAACAGAAGAAACGACAAGCTACTCTTGTAGAAAATAGATTAGGTGTCACTATATGAAGAACAATATCTTTATCAACAAATACGTGATGGCATGCGCCATCTCGATAGTGATAGCGCTGGTGGGCTACATCTCGATGAGCACACTGCCCGTGGAGCAATATCCCGACATAGCGCCGCCCACGGTGATGGTCACCACCAGCTACTCCGGTGCCGACGAGACGACGGTGATGAAGTCGGTCATACAGCCACTGGAAGAGGCTATCAACGGTGTGACCGACATGACCTACATGACCTCGAAGGCCTCCTCCGACGGTAGCGCCGAAATCAGCGTCTACTTCAAACAGGGTGTCGACCCCGACCTGGCGGCGGTCAACGTGCAGAACCGCGTGACACGCGCCCAGGCCCTGCTGCCTGCCGACGTGAACAAGGTGGGCGTGACGGTAGAGAAGCGCCAGAACAACATCCTGCAGATCTTCGCCGTAAGGAGCGCCGACGGCAAGTACAGCGAGGACTTTGTGTCGAACTATGTCGACATCAACGTCAAGCCGCGACTGATGCGCATCACCGGTGTGGGCAACGTGCAGAGCCTGGGCAACACCTACGCCCTGCGCATCTGGCTCAAGCCCGACGTGATGGCCCAGTACGGACTGACGCCCAACGACATCTTCGCCGCCATCGGCGGGCAGAGCTTCGTGTCGGCCGTGGGCTCACTGGGCGAGCAGTCGGAGAACGCCTACCAGTACTCCATGCAGTACAAAGGCACGCTGAAGACCGTCGAGGAGTTCAACGACATCGTGCTGCGCACCAGCGGCGGCGGCATGCTCCACCTGAGCGACGTGGCCGAGGTGAAGATTGGCGCCATGAGCTACAACTTCACTTCCAACATCCAGGACCGCCCCGGCGCACTCTTCATGGTCTATCAGGCACCGGGCGCCAACGCCACCGAGGTGAACGCCCGCATCAACAAGACGTTTGAGGAACTGAAGAAGACGATGCCCGCCGGACTGGAGTTTGTCACCATGATGACCAGCGACGACTTCCTCTTCGCCGCCATACACAACGTGGTAGAGACGCTCGTCATCGCCATCATCCTCGTGGTGCTCGTGGTGTTCTTCTTCCTGCAGAACTTCAAGGCCACCATCATACCCTCCATCTCCATCATCGTGTCGCTGCTGGGCACCTTTGCCATCGTCTCACTGGCAGGCTTCTCGCTCAACATCCTCACGCTCTTCGCCCTGGTGCTGGCCATCGGCACGGTGGTCGACGATGCCATCGTGGTGGTCGAGGCCGTCATGGCGAAGATGGAGAACGGCATCAGCGATGCCCGCGAGGCCACACGACAGGCCATGAGCGAGGTGTCGGTGGCCGTGGTGTCGTGTACGCTGGTGTTCATGGCCGTGTTTGTGCCCGTGATGTTCATGCCCGGCACCTCCGGCACGTTCTTCACACAGTTTGGCGTGACCATCGCCTCGTCGGTCGGCCTGTCGTGCATATCGGCACTCACGCTCTGCCCGGCCCTCTGCGCCATCATGATGCGCGTGACCGAAGGCAAGAAGGAGGGCAAGGGCCTCACCTACTACACAAAGAAAGCCTACACGGTGAGCTACAACGCCATCTACAACAAGTACAGCAAGAGCGTGCAGAAGTTCATCAAGCGCCCCGCACTGGCATGGAGCCTGCTGGCACTGGCCGCCGTGCTGCTGGTGTTCTTCATGAAGAGTCTGCCCTCGGGCCTCGTCCCTCAGGAAGACCAGGGCGTGTTCCTCGCCGAGCTGCGCGCACCGGAAGGCACCACCCTGCAGCAGACCCGCGAGATGATGAAGCAGGTAGAAGAGAAGGTCAGGAAGATACCCGAGCTGGAGAGCTTCTCCATTACCTGCGGCTACGGCATGTACTCCGGTGCCGGCTCAAACTACGGCACGCTGGTGGTGCGCCTGAAGAACTGGGACGAGCGTCCCGGCATCAACCACCTGCTCACGCTCGTCATGTACCGCTTCTACTTCGACTGCCAGGACATCAAGAATGTGCAGGTGCTGCCCTTCGAGATGCCCCAGATACCAGGCTACGGCACGAGCAACGACATCACCCTGGTCGTGGAAGACCCCACCGACGGCAACCTCTCGGAGTTTGCCAAGCAGACCGAGCTCTTCCTGGCCAAGCTCTCCGAGCGACCCGAGGTGGCCTCGGCCATGTCGACCTATTCTGAGCGATTCCCGAAGTATCAGGTCGACGTCGATGCAGCGCAGTGCGACCGCGCTGGCGTCACCCCCGAAGCCGTGCTCAACACCCTCGGCACGTTCTGCGGCGGCGCATACATAGGCAACTTCAACCAGTATGGCAAGGTCTACCGCATCATGGCGGCCGCATCGCCGGAATACAGGCTCGACCCGCAGTCGCTGCAGAACATCTTCATGCAGGTGAAAGGCGGCAAGATGGCGCCCATCTCCGAGTTTGTGTCGCTCAAGCAGATAGTGGGCCCGGCCAACATCGAGCACTTCAACCTCTTCCAGAGCATCACCTGCTATGTGACACCCGGCAGCGGCTTCACCGAGGGAGACGTGCACAAGGTCATCGCCGACGTATTCAAGGAGCAGATGCCCTCAACAGCAACCTACGAGTACAGCGGCATGTCGCGAGAGCTCGAAGAGGCTGCCGGATCCAATGCCACGGCACTTATATATATAATATGTGTCATACTCATCTACCTCATCCTGGCATCGCTCTACAACTCATGGTTCACCCCGTGGGCCGTGCTCTTCAGCGTGCCCTTCGGACTGATGGGTGCCTTCGTCTTCGCCTATCTGGGCTACACACAGGGCCTGCCGGGCATGGACAACAACATCTACCTGCAGACGGGCGTCATCATGCTCATAGGCCTGCTGGCCAAGACGGCCATCCTCATCACCGAGTTTGCCACCGAGCGGCGTGCACAGGGCTTGACCATCGTCGAGGCCGCCTTCGAGGCTTGCAAGGAGCGACTGCGCCCCATCCTGATGACGGTGGCCACGATGATCATCGGCATGATACCGCTCGTCATTGCCGGCGGCGCCGGTGCCAACGGCAACCGCGCACTCGCACTCGGCGTCATAGGCGGCATGAGCATAGGCACCGTGGCACTGCTCTTCGTCGTGCCCGCCTTCTTCATCGTGTTCCAGAAGCTGCACGAGCGCTTCCAGGGTACTGCGGTGGTGAAAAATGAAGAATGAACAATGAACTCAGAACAGTGAACAATGAACTATAAGCACATCTTCGTCGCTGCAGCCGTGAGCCTCACGCTCACGGGCTGCGGCCTATACAACAAGTACGAGCAGACGGCACAAGCCCCTGCCGATGCCTTCGGCACTGCCGTGCTCGATGGCACAAGCGCCGAGGGCGGCGAGTCCATCGCCCAGCTGTCGTGGCGCGAGCTCTTCAAAGACCCGCTGCTGCAGCAACTCATCGAGCAGGTGCTGGCCAGCAATACCGACCTGCACACCGCACGCATCGCCGTGGAGCAGAGCCAGGCATCGCTCAAGGCAGCACGCATGGCCTATCTGCCGGCACTCAGCCTGGCACCGCAGGGAGCACTGTCGAGCTTCGACAACGCACCCGTCACGAAGACCTACCACCTGCCCCTGCAGCTGTCTATGGACATCGACGTCTTCGGCAGCATCACCAACAAGAAGCGGGCGGCTAAGGCCGTGCTCCTGCAGGCACAGATGCAGCAGGAGGCCATAAGCTCCAATCTCGTAGCCATCACCGCACAGTACTACTTCCTGCTGCAGGCACTCGACATGCAGCTGGCCATACTCCAGAAGACCGACAGCCTCTGGAACGCCTCGCTCGAGACAGAGAAAGCACTCTGGGAGAATGGCAAGGCCTACAGCACCGCCGTCAACCAGATGGAGGCGTCCTATCTGGGCGTGAAGACGCAGATAGCCGACACCCGCCGCTACATACGCTCGGTGGAGAACGACGTCTGCCTGCTGCTGGCCGCCACCCCGCGCCACATCGCAAGGCAGAAGTGGAGCATGAGCGTGATGAGCGGTAATGCCGCCGACCACATGTTCGACACCAAGTACCTGCGTCTGGGCGTGCCGGCCACGATGCTGGAGCGCCGTCCCGACATACGCATGGCCAACCACGCCATGGAGGAGGCTTTCTACAACACACAGGCCGCCCGTGCTGCCTTCTATCCCAGCATCACGCTGAGCGGCTCTGCCGGATGGACCAACGACGCCGGCATCGTCGTAGACCCCGGCAAACTGCTCTTCAGCGCCGTGGCACAGCTCACACAACCCATCTTTGCCCGCGGACAGCTGACAGCCGCCAAAAAGATAGCCCAGCTCAACGAAGAGCGTCTGAAGCACACGTATATGCAGACGGTCATCAATGCCGGCAACGAGGTCAACGAGGCCCTGGCCGACTGCCTGACCGCCCGTGAGAAGCACGCCTACTTCCACCGTCAGGTGCAGGTGCTCAGCGAGGCATACACCGGCACACACGAGCTGATGGACAACGGCAAGGCCAGCTATCTCGAAGTGCTCACGGCACAGGAGTCGCTGCTCGAGGCACAGCTCGACGAGGCCATGAACATGTATGATGCAGCACAGGCCGTCGTGGCACTCTATGTGGCACTCGGCGGCGGCACATCCCAAGACAACCAATAAACCGGATACTCACATCACGAGACAATGAACACAAGATACAAGAAAAAAACCAAGACCTTCGACATTATGATCACGTCGGTGGGCGGCGCCCTCTCCGTGGCCGTGATGATCTTTGGCGTCTTCCACTTCGGGCTGCAGAACGCATGGCCCGAGCTGGTGCTCAATATGTTCTACGTGGCCTGCCTGGCGATGATATGGATGTATTTCCTCAACTACCGCATCACCACCAAGCAGTTCAACTACTGGTGCTCCATCTCCGTGGGCATGACGGTGCTGCTGCGCGACATCCTCTTCCCGCCGCCCTTGGCCAACTATCCGCTGCACCTGGCCTGCTTCACACTCTCGGTGCTGCTGCTCTGCACGCTCACCTACTTCTATGCACGCAAGGACTGGAAGAGCTACACCAAGAGCAACCTGTGGCTCATCTGCATCATCGACATGGTCATTGCCACGCTCTACCATATAGACATCGTCTTCTTCGAGTCGGTAGATGAATACACCAACTACATGCTCACCGAGATATGGATACGCCCCACCATCACCTACGGCCTCGTGGCGTGCTTCGTGACGGAGTCGGAGGAGCAATAGCCCGCTTTCTATAACCAAACGCTATATTATGATCAAGCTTAGAAAAGGGATGCTCGCCGCCATCCTCACCATCTGCGGCGCAACGACAGCCGGTCTCTCGCTCTACTCCTGCAAGGAGGCCCATGCTCAGGAAGACAACCCAGTGCAGGACGTGCAGACCACCGAGCTCATACGCACCAGCCAGAGCTGGGACGGCGTGGAGCTGCCCGACTACTTCCAGGGACGACCGGAGCTGGTGGCCGTGAAATATGTGTTTCCCGCAGGAAAGAAGCTGGGATGGCATCATCACCCCGTGATGAACTACGGCATACTGGTGCAGGGCGAGCTGACCATCATCGGACAGGATGGCAAGGAGAAGACCGTGCACGAGGGCGAGCCGGTCGTGGAGATGGTCAACACCATACACCACGGCGAGAACCGGGGCACGAAGCCCGTCGTCCTCTACATGTTCTACCTCTCGCAGAAGGGTCTGCCCCTGGCCGTGCAGCACCCGGAGATACCGCTGGAGTGAAGCGACAGCGGCGCGTCAGCGTATGTTTCATGGTTCTACAGGACCCGCTCAACAATGGTTGAGCGGGTCTTGTCATATCAGCAGCTTCACACGGAAGCCCCGCTTGGTGGGTTCCTCCACCACCTTCAGGCACTGTCGGGAGAGCGCGCTGCGCTGTGCGTCGCTCAGCGGCGTGGCAGAGAGCCGCTCCACCATGAAGTCGAGCGCGGTGACCTGCGACTGTTCGCTGTGCGTGATACGCACGGTGATGGGACGGTGCTGCGCCATCACGTCGCCCAGCATCGCATCGGTCAGACGGTGCGCCGCAGCCTCTTTCTCGCTGATGCCGTACTTGTGGCAGAAGGCTCCAATGGCAGAGTGCATGCCCAGGAAGTCGTAGTCGGGACCGTCTATCTCGAACGTCTCCTTGCGGATGCGCTTTATAAAAGCCTTGGTGGCACTATGGACAGGCGACTCAAAGATCTGCTCGGGCGTGCCGTCCTCGTGGATAAAGCCGTCATACATAAAGAAGAGACGCGTGGACACATCGTGGGCAAACTTCATCTCGTGGGTGACGATGAGCATGGTCATGCCCTCCTGTGCCAGCTGGCGTATGACGCTGAGCACCTCGCCCACCATCGTGGGGTCGAGAGCCGACGTAGGCTCGTCGAAGAGAATGACGTCGGGCTTCATGGCCAGGGCACGGGCGATGGCCACACGCTGTTTCTGACCGCCAGAGAGACTCGACGGATAGACATCGGCCTTCTCGGCCATACCCACCTTGCGCAGCAGTGCCAGCCCCTCATGGCGTGCCTGCTCAGGGGGCGTGTGATGCAACAGGATGGGGGCGAAAGTCACATTCTCCAGTACGGTCTTGTGCTCGAAGAGATTGAACGACTGAAACACCATGCCCATCTTCTGCCGAAGCATATTGACGGGGAAGTCACGGGCAAGGATATCCTTTTCGCCTACGACGATGCTCCCGGCAGTGGGGTGCTCCAGCAGGTTCAGGCATCGCAGGAAGGTGCTCTTGCCTGTGCCCGACGGTCCGATGATGGAGATGACCTCGCCGCGATGTATGTCGGCACTGACGTCGCGCAGCACGTTGAGTCCGCCATAGCTCTTCTTCAGATGGGCGATGCTGATGAGAGGGACATCGCCACTTGGCTGGTCGTCAGGCTCAATGGCAGGGACTGCTTGTCTGCGACGACGGACGACGAGCCACACGCCGCCACCTATTATTATAATGACGGCGGCCAGGGCCCACGGCCACAGCCCGCCACTGCCCTCAGCAGCGGGCTGTGCAGCAGTAGGCACAGTGAGCATCGCCACCTCGCCTTTTCGCGTGATGAGCAGGATGCGCGAGTCTATATATCCGTCGGAGAAGAGCACTTTCTTCTTTCGCTCCTCGGTGATGCTGATAGCCCCCATGGCCAGGTCGGCCTTGCCCGTCTGCACGGCGGGTATCTGTGCCGAGAAGTCCATCACCATATACTCCAGCTTCCAGTTGCGCCGGTTGGCCCACTCAGTCAGCAGTGCCGGCTCCAGTCCCGACAGTCTGCCCGAGCAGATGAAGTTGAACGGAGGC
>CAJOHP010000054.1:0-11895 GCA_905234355.1 uncultured Prevotella sp.
TTAGATATTAACAGACGGCATTCTAAATAGTAGAATCGGATGGCTTCAGCCTTATACGTAACTGGCAGAGGATTTCGCATCGAGCGTGGGAAACTTTAGGAATCATACTCACGTTTCGGAAGTGGGGTGTTCTATATCATGAGTCCACTTATTTATGGTTTTCTCTCATTCCCACGTCCTATCGTGAACCGATATAGAGACAGAGCATGCCTAAGAGTACGAGAGCGAGGTCGAAGGCTTTAGCACTCAGGTTTTTCTCGTGGAAGAAGAGAGCACCGAAAAGGAAGCTCACCACGACGGAACCGCGCCGCACCATCGAGACAATGCTAATCATGGCTGACGGCAGCGAGAGAGAGTAGAAGTACAGGAAGTCGGCAGTAGAGAGGAAGATGCTCACGCCGATGATGGCCCAGTCCCATCGGAAGGGGGTGGTCTGCTTGTGGCGGGGCCACCAGAGCAGCAGGAGTACGATGCCCATCATCAGGCACTGGTAGACGTTGTACCATGACTGCACCATCATGCGGTCGAGCCCCACCCCACCCTCGCCGACGGGCGCCATGAGGTATTTGTCGTAGAGACCGCTCACGGCACCGAGGGCCGCCGCCCCCACAATCATATATATCCAATGGTCGTGACGGAAGTCTATGCCCTCCTTCTTCCCGCTTCTGCTCAGCAGAAGGAAGCTGGCCACGGCGAGCATCACACCCGCCCACTGCCAACCGTTGAGCCGTTCGCCGAAGACGAGCAGTGCCCCTACGAGCACCATCACGGGCCGTGTGGCATTAATGGGTCCTGCGATGGTGAGCGGCAGGTGCTTCGTGCCGAAATAGCCCAATATCCAACTACTCAGCACGATGACAGCCTTGAGCACGATATACTTGTGCATGTCCCATCCTCCACTGCCCACGTGCACGGGGGTGTCGTCAAGCACGGTGGTCGTGGTGCTCAAGATGATGAAAGGCAAGAAGATAAGCGATGAGAAGAGCGTGTTGAGGAAGAGCACGGGTATGACGGCATTGGACGCCAGAGCCTTCTTCTTCACTGAATCGTAGACGCCTAGGAAGGTTGCAGAGAAAAAAGCAAGAATCAGCCACATAGTCCGTCGTATTCTATCCGTTGTAAGAACAAGGCGCAGGCAGGCATCGACTCACCGGCCTCAGTGCGTCGTCGACCCTCCACCACACGTCGGAAGTCATCGATAGAGAGTCGCTGTCGGCCCACCTCGATGAGCGTGCCCACGACGGCCCGCACCATATTGCGCAGGAAGCGGTTGGCCGTGATTTCAAAGCGCCACTGGCTGTCTGACAGCGGGGTCCACTCGGCCTTCGTCACCTGGCAGAGCGTGGTCTTCACGTCGGCATGACTCTTGCAGAAAGCTGCAAAGTCATCGTAGGCAGGGAGCAGGGCTGCCGCTGCATTCATGGACGCGAAGTCGAGCGGATAGTGCAGCTCGCAGGAGTAGTGGCGCAAGAAGGGGTCCTTCACCGTGTGTATATAATAGTAATAGGTGCGCGATATGGCAGAGAAGCGGGCATGGAGTTCGCTGCTCACGGGCTGCACATGCTCGATGCTGATGTCGCGGGGCAGCAATTTATTGAGCTTGTAGGCCAGTTGCTGGCAGTCCACCTTGCCATCGCTGTCGAAGTGGGCAACCATCATGCGTGCATGAACACCCGCATCGGTACGCCCGGCACCAGTGGTGCGCACGTCCTGCCGTAGCAGCAGCGAGAGCCCGCGGTCCAGCTCCTCCTGCACAGAGATGCCGTTGGGCTGCACCTGCCAGCCGTGGAAGCGTGTGCCGTCGTAGCTCAGTGTGATGAAATAGCGCATGACGTGTTTTTACTGTATCTCCCACCCTATGGCCGACGCGCCGAGCACGGCTGCGCTGGCGCCGTCGAGCCCACTGACAAGGAACCGGGCCTTGCCCTGGAAGATGGGCATGACGTGAGCGTCGTAGGCCTCGCGTATGGGGCGCATGATGAGCTCGCCGGCCTTGGCCATGCCTCCGAAGAAGATGAAGGCCTCGGGCGAGGAAAAGGCAGCAAAGTCGGCACAAGCCTCGCCAAGCATGCGGCCGGTGAAATCGTAGATCTCCTTGGCCAGCTCATCGCCCTTTTCGGCTGCGAGAGCCACATCGAGCGAAGTGATGGCCTCGGGGTCGAGTGTCCTGAGTGTCGACGGACGCTCACTCTTGGCAAGCAGTTCACGTGCCGTGCGAGCCACGCCTGTGGCTGAGCAGTAGGCCTCTAAGCATCCCTTGCGGCCGCAGCCGCACAGACGGCCCTCCTCACCACGCACCATGGTGACGTGGCCCAGCTCGCCGGCAAAGCCGTCGTGACCATAGAGCAGCTGTCCGTTCACCACTATGCCCGACCCAACGCCGGTGCCCAGTGTGATCATTATGAAGTTTTTCATGCCGCGGGCCACGCCGTAGACCATCTCGCCTATGGCGGCGGCGTTGGCATCGTTGGTCAGCGCCACGGGCATGTGGCCGAGACGGTCACTGAACATCTGTCCGAGGGGCACGATGGTGTCGTGAGCCCACTGCAGGTTGGGCGCCTTCTCGATGGTGCCCTTATAGTAGTTGGCGTTGGGGGCACCGATCCCCATGGCTTTAATGGTCTCGATGCCCCCCACCTGCTCGATGATGGGCTGCAGTGCCTCCACAGAAGCATCTACATAAGCCTCGGCAGTGGCGTAGGCACCTGTCTTAATGGCTGTGGTGGCCTTTATCTCGCCGCGGGCATCTACGATGCCGAATACGGAGTTGGTACCTCCTAAGTCTAACCCGATGACATAGGGTTTCATTGTGTTTGCTGTGTTCATGACTTATCTTGAAAAATAGAGTTATTACGAGCCTTGATAATGCCGGCACGACGGTGTGTCAGCGCAGATAGGGGTTCAGGCGCTGTTCGTCGCCCAGACGTGTGGCGGGACCATGCCCGCAGTAGGCAAGGGTGTCTGCTGGGAGCTTGGCCACGACGTTGGCCAAGCTGTGCTTCATGTCGGCCCAACTGCCCCGCTGCAGGTCTGTGCGTCCGATGCCCATACGGAAGAGGGTGTCGCCGGTGAAGACCACACGCTCTTCCTTACAGTAGAAGAGCACCGAGCCGGGCGAGTGTCCCGGTGTGGGCAGCACGTGCAGCGTGTGGTGGCCGAAGCAGATGGGCACATCGGCCTCGAGGCTTGGTCCAGGGGGCGGCGTAGGCTCAGCAAAGTCCATGCCAAACATCGTGCTGGCCTGGCCGCTGAGGTCGCTCAGCAGGAAGTCGTCGGCAGTACTAATCTGAGGGCTAAGACCGTAGCGGGCATGTACAAAGGCCAGACCGAAGCAGTGATCCAGATGGCCATGAGTACAAAGCAGACGCACGGGGGTCAGCTGCTGATCGGCTATGTACTTGCCGATGGCCTGCCGCTCATCGGCATAGAGCGCGCCACAGTCTATGATGACTGCTTCGCCACTGTCGTCGCTCACCACGTAGCAGTTTTCTGCGAGCATGTTGCACTGGAAAATTTTTATCTCGAGCATAGTCGGAAAAATGTTTTCGGAGGAATAAGAGAGGATTCGTCAGACGGGCAGGTAGAGACAGTATTTCTGCTGAAACCACTCCTCGTCGAACCACTGTGCGAGGCTCTCAGCCTCTGCGATGTGACGAAAGGGGCGCAGCTCTTCCTGCAGGTCGCCGCCCTTGAGGCAGATGATGCCATTGGGAAGGGCGTTGCGCTGTGTCTTGGAGATATTCTTTCTCACGATGCGTTGCAGGTCGGAAAGGGGCATCACCGCACGACTGATGACGAACTCATACTTGCCGCGCTCGTCTTCGCCGCGCAGGTGCTCAGGCGTGCAGTTGTCCAGTCCGATGGCACGGCACACCTCTTGTGCCACCCGTATCTTCTTCCCAGTGCCGTCAATGAGTTTGAAGCGGCACTCGGGAAAGAGAATGGCCAGAGGCACGCCGGGGAAGCCTCCGCCGGTACCGAAATCGAGAATGGTGGTGCCGGGCACAAAGTGTAGGAACTTGGCGATGGCCAGCGAGTGAAGCACATGGTGCTCGTAGAGATGGTCTATGTCCTTGCGCGATATCACGTTTATCTTCTCGTTCCATTCATGGTAGAGCGCGTCGAGGGCGTCAAGCTGCTGTCGCTGCCGCTGGCTGAGGCCGGGGAAATACTTTTCTATGATGGTCATCTGTGCTATTGATTCTTAAGGGGTAGTACTGTTTTCTCCAGTAGGTCAGGGCGTAGCCTGCGAGTGCGCTCCATGGCCTGCTCCAGTTCCCAGTTGCGTATCTTGGCCTCGTTGCCGCTGAGCAGTATTTCAGGCACTTTCCACCCCTTGTAGTCGGCAGGGCGGGTGTAGATGGGGGCCGCCAGGATGTCGTCCTGGAAACAGTCGGACAGGGCGCTCTGCTCGTCGCCTATCACACCGGGTACCACGCGCACCACGGCGTCGGCAATCATCGCCGCCACCAGCTCACCACCGGTGAGCACAAAGTCGCCGATACTGATCTCGCGAGTGATAAGGTGGTCGCGTATGCGCTGGTCTATACCTTTGTAGTGGCCCGCCAGGATGATGATGTTGCCCAGGAGCGAGAGCTCGTTGGCCATGTGCTGATCGAAGCGCTCGCCGTCGGGCGAGGTGAAGATGACCTCGTCGTAGTCGCGCTCGGCCTTCAGTGCGCTGATGCAGCGGTCTATGGGCTCGCATTGCATCACCATGCCGGCACTGCCGCCATAGGGGTAGTCGTCCACACGACGCCATTTGTCGAGCGTATAGTCGCGCAGGTTGTGCAGGCGTATCTCGGCCAGTCCCTTCTTCTCGGCACGAGCAAGTATCGACTCGTGCACGAAGCCCTCAAGCATCTCGGGCAGTACGGTGATAATGTCTATTCGCATAACGACTGCAAAAGTACGAAATAATGCCGACATACGAAAACGATTTCGGAGAATTAACTAACGTTACTAAACAATTCGTTAATTCTTGTTATTTTTCAGCTATTTCAGAACGGTTTTATGACTAAATCATCATGCGTTAGAAACTTTTTATGTATTTTTGCGACGCTTTTAATTATACGACATGTATGCCATCGCCGAAGCCTTGACATGGAGCGCCACCGATGGAATATGAAGAAGCTGCTGACGGGCTACAGGAAGAAACTCGACCACGAGTTCTCTCGGTATATACTCTGAATCATGCACATGACCGAATGAACTATATGAACATTATGATGAAAATAGGAAACGCTTGTTTGGCATTGATGCTCGTGGCATCGATGGAGGTGAAGTCACAAGAATACGAAATCCGCGTGCAGGAAAGCGATGAGCCAATGGCCACGGGGCAGTTTACCCCCGACTGGGAATCGCTGCGCACTTATAAGGTGCCGGAGTGGTTTCGCGATGCTAAGTTCGGCATCTGGGCGCACTGGGGGCCGCAGTGTGTGGAGGGTAGCGGCGACTGGATGGCCCGCAAACTGTATATAGAGGGTGATGAGAAGTATGCCTATCACCTCCAGCACTACGGTCATCCCTCCGAAGTGGGGTTTAAGGATATCCTGCCGCTCTTCAAGGCAGAGAACTGGAATCCTGAAGAACTGGTGAAGTTCTACAAGGAGGAATGCGGCGCACAGTATTTCTTCGCTCTGGGCAACCACCACGACAATTTCGACCTGTGGGACTCGAAATATCAAGAGTGGAACTCTCAGGCCATCGGCCCGCACAAGGACATCCTGGCCGGATGGGCCAAGGCTGCGAAGAAGGCTGGACTGCCTTTTGGCATCTCGTTTCACGCAGATCATGCGTGGACATGGTATGAGCCTTCGCGCCGCTTCGACCTAAAGGGCAAGAAGCGTGGAGTGAAGTATGACGGATGGCTGACAAAGGAGGATGGCTACCGACCGAATGCTGACGGAACAGAGAAGTGGTGGAAGGGACTGGACCCGCAAAACTTGTACCAGCAAGACCACGACTTTTCTGACAACACATGGGACAACCGCGCCATCCACAACCAATGGGGCTGGCAGAACGGGGCGGCACAGCCCTCGCCGGAGTTTGTGACCAACTTCTACAATCGCACCCTCGACGCCATCAACCGTTACAACCCCGACCTCCTCTATTTCGACGTGACTGTACTGCCCTTCTACCCCATCAGCGACGCTGGCATGAAGATTGCAGCGCACATGTATAATCACAGCGCCTCGCTGCACAAGGGCAAAAACCAGGCTGTGGTGTTTGGCAAGATTCTGGAGGAAGACATGAAGGATGCCCTAGTGTGGGATGTGGAGCGTGGCGCGCCCAACAAAATAGTAGAGCGTCCCTGGCAGTGCTGCAACTGTCTCGGCGACTGGCACTACAACCGACGGGTGTATGAACGCAATGGATACAAAAGTGCTGCCACCGTAGCCAAGTTACTTGTCGATATTGTGAGCAAGAACGGCAATATGCTGCTGTCTGTACCCCTGAGAGCCGACGGCACGCCCGACGAGAAGGAGCTGGCCATCTTGAAGGAGTTTGGGGCATGGATGAAGGTGAACAGCGAGGGCATCATAAAGACCCGCCCATGGAAGATTTTCGGCGAGGGTCCCATTGCCAATGCCGATATCAAAATCAACGATCAAGGCTTCAACGACGGACAATATACAAAAGCCGGCGCCAAGGAGATACGTTTCACCCAAACGGAGAAATATCTGTATGTGGCTGCTTTGGCATGGCCCGAAGACGGCACTGTCCGTGTGAACGCACTTGCCGACGCCTCCCCACTCTACCCTGCCAACATCAAGTCCGTTGAACTGCTGGGCTATGGCAAGGTAGATTTCCGCCGCACAGCCGAGGCGCTCATCATATCCCTGCCCGAGAAGCTGAACAACATCCTACCTATGATGAGAATCAAGAAATAGAAAACGAACAAAAGAACGCCGATGGCAGAAAAAGACTCGCGACAACAGGACAAGAATCCCTGTTGTCGCGAGTTTGTTTAATGAAAAGAGGCAAGTGTTTACTTGGCGTAGAGGGCCACGATGGTCTCATACTTCTCCTGCTTGCCGCTGGTCTGCTTGGGCTCGCCCACCTTCTTTCCATACTCATAAGCCTGCTCGAGGGTGAGCTTACCGTCTTCGAAGTCCTTGCCGATGCCAGCATCGAACGAAGCGTAGCGCTCCTTCTTCATCTTCGGCAGTTCGCTCTCCTCCAGTATGGCGGCAGCGTTCAGCAGTGCGCGGGCCATAGCGTCCATACCGCTGATATGGGCGATGAAGAGGTCCTCGAGATCGGTGGAGTTGCGACGTATCTTGGCATCGAAGTTGGTGCCGCCGTTGCCAAGGCCGCCGTTGCGGATAATCTCGAGCATGGCCTGCGTGAGCTCATAGTTGTCGATGGGGAACTGGTCGGTGTCCCATCCGTTCTGGGCGTCGCCGCGGTTGGCGTCGATGGAACCGAGCATGCCGGCATCGACGGCACAAGCCAGCTCGTGCTCGAAGGTGTGGCCAGCTAGCGTGGCGTGGTTCACCTCGATGTTCACCTTGAAGTCCTTGTCCAGATCATGGGCACGGAGAAAGCCGATGACGGTCTCGGTGTCCACGTCGTACTGATGCTTAGAGGGCTCCATGGGCTTGGGTTCGATGAGGAAGGTGCCCTTGAATCCCTTGGCACGGGCATAGTCGCGTGCCATGGTGAGCATGCGTGCCATGTGCTCTTTCTCACGCTTCTGGTCGGTGTTGAGCAGCGACATGTAGCCCTCACGTCCGCCCCAGAACACATAGTTCTGGCCACCCAGCTTGATGGTAGCGTCGATAGCGTTCTTTATCTGCACGATAGCGCGGGCCACGACGTCGAAGTCGGGGTTGGTCGAAGCGCCGTTGGCATAACGCTTGTTGCCAAAGACGTTGGCGGTACCCCAGAGCAGTTTGATGGCGGGATACTGCTTCATCTTCTCCAGTGCATAGTCGGTAATAGCCTTCATGCGGGCCTCATACTCCTCGACGGTAGCGGCCTCGTCGACGAGGTCGATGTCATGGAAGCAGAAATACTCGATGCCGAGCTTATCCATAATCTCGAAGCCAGCGTCCATCTTGTCCTTGGCACGCTGCACGGCATCCTCGGCCTTGTCCCACTCGTAGCTGCGGGTCTGTCCGCCGAACTGGTCGGCGCTGGCGCCTCCAAGGGTGTGCCACCAGGCCATGGCGAACTTGAGCCACTCTTTCATCTTCTTGCCCATCACCACGCGCTCAGGCTCGTAGTAGTGGAAAGCCATCACGTTCTTACTCTCTTTTCCCTCGAAGGGAATCTTGCCTGTAAAGGCGAAATACTCTTTTGCCATAACTGTTTCTTTTTTAGAATTTTGCTTGGATATTACGATGTATTTGTGTAATTGCTAATTCTTGTGCATTCAGGTGTTGATGTCCGATTGCATCGACAGGTGCCGCAATGCTCATTTGCCCTGCCCAGCAAGCACATCCTTCCAGCGGCTGTAGGCTACGAGATAGTCGCTGCGATGGGCCTCATCGGGCTCGATAACCTGCAGGCGCTCAAGTGTGGCGAACGCCTCGTCGTGATCTTTATAGATGCCCGCACCTATGCCTGCGCCCCGGGCTGCGCCCACGCTGCCGTCAGTATCATAGAGCTCGATGGTGGCTCCACTGACGCCGGAGAGCGTGTCGCGGAAGAGCGGAGAAAGGAACATATTAGCTTTGCCTGCATGTATATTCCTGATGTCCATACCCATCTGCTGCATGATTTCCATGCCGTAGCAGAAGGAGAAGACGATGCCTTCCTGTGCTGCACGCACAAGGTGGGCACGGGTATGTTTGTTGAAGTTCAAGCCATGTATGCTGCATCCCAGCTCCTTGTTCTGCAGCACGCGCTCGGCACCATTGCCAAAGGGCATGATGGACACGCCGTCGCTACCGATGGGTGCCTGGGCGGCCAGGTCGTTCATCTCGGCATAGCCCATGTCGAAAGTGACGTTGCGGTGCATCCACGCGTTGAGTATGCCCGTACCGTTGATGCAGAGGAGCACGCCCAGACGGGTCTGCTCAGGCAGATGATTGACGTGTGCAAAGGTGTTTACACGCGACAGCGGATCGTAGTTCACACTGCCCAAGACACCATAGACCACGCCGCTGGTACCTGCCGTTGCAGCTATCTCTCCAGGATTGAACACATTGAGCGACAGCGCATTGTTGGGCTGGTCGCCGCCACGATAGGTGATGGGGGTGCCTGCCTTCAGTCCGAGTTCGTCGGCTGCCGTCTGGCTCACCACGCTCTGCTCGGAGAAGGTGGGCACGATATCGGGAATCAGCGAGGCCGGTATGCCGTAGTAGTCGAGCAGGAACTGTGCCACGCTGTTCTCGCGGAAGTCCCAGAACATGCCCTCGCTCAGACCGCTCACCGTCGTGTTGACCACGCCACTGAGGCGCATGGCCAGATAGTCGCCGGGAAGCATCACCTTATATATATTATTAAAGATTTCGGGCTCGTTCTCCCTCACCCATGCAAGCTTAGCTGCGGTGAAGTTGCCCGGCGAGTTGAGCAGGTGCTGCAGGCAGCGATCGGCCCCCAAGTCGGTGAAGGCGCGCTCGCCGTAGGGCACGGCACGTGAGTCGCACCAGATGATGGCAGGGCGAAGCGGCTTGAGCAGCTTGTCCACACACACCAGACCGTGCATCTGGTAGGATATGCCGATGGCTGCGATGTCGTCGCCAGACACATGGGCGTCGGCCATGACTTTCTGGAGGGCCTGCTTGGCATACTGCCACCAGGAGTCAGGGTCCTGCTCGGCCCATCCAGACTTCAGCGCCATGATGGGCGCCTCGCGCTCGGGAAAGAATGCGGAAGAAGCACACTTGCCGCTATCGGCATTGACCAATGATGCTTTGACAGACGAGCTGCCCACGTCGAAGCCTAAAAGATATCGTGTTGTTCTCATTGCTGAAATATATAAAGAATTTTGGATGTTATTTTACTTATAATACGTTTCACCTGCAAATTTCCCCAAAATATTTCAAATAAACAAAGAAAAATCGCAAAAAGATATTTTTTTTACTCTATTTTGTGCTCAATTAAAATATTTTTTCTACCTTTGCACTATCATAATCTTACAATCGAACATTATTTTTATTCCAAACGATGAAAAAGAAGATACTGATTCTTGACGACAAGGAGACCATAGCAAAAGTGCTCTCTATCTACCTGATGAGTGATTACGACGTGCAGTGGCTCCCCGACGGACTGCAGGGTGTGAAATGGCTTCAGGCAGGCAACACGCCTGACCTGATTATCTCCGACATACGTATGCCGGGCATGCGCGGCGACGACTTTTTGGAGTGGATAAAGCAGAACGAGCTTTTCCGCCACATCCCCGTCATCATGCTCTCCAGCGAGGACTCTACAAGTGAGCGCATACGACTGCTGGAGATTGGCGCTGAAGACTACATCGTGAAGCCCTTCAATCCCATGGAGCTGAAAATAAGGGTAAAGAAAATTCTACCCAACTAAGTCAGAACGTCACACACACACAGGCAATCATTGGTTTCTCACGTACCACACATGATATGATAGGTGTCGTCTACTTAGGAAGCAATCAGCAGACAAAGGAAAGGCTGAAATATCTTCCCGGATGCCAGGTCAAACTGACCAGCAACTACATGGAAGCTAAGGCAGCCTGCGCATCGCGTGTGCGGGGCGAGCACCTCATACTCTTATACGAGCGAGGTGTACGCACCGAGGACGTCACAGCCATCACCTACCTCAGAAAGAACTGCAAGGGCATTTACATCATCCTGCTCACCGACGAACTCTCCGACGGCGACAGAGCCATCTATCAGCACTGCGGCATCAACGACACACTCGAGGCCGACGCACCTGTAAGCGAGATAAGCAAGAAGCTCAAGTTTATCAGCGAGCGAGAAAGCGTGCTTTTCGGAAAAGAGGTGAAACGGCGTAGCATACCTCGATTCAAGATACCTCTGTGGAAGCGCGCGTTCGACGTGGTATTTGCACTCTCAGCCATCATCGTGCTTTCGCCACTGATGATTATTACCGTGCTCGCCATCAAGATAGAGAGCAAGGGGCCCGTACTCTTCCGGTCTAAGCGCGTGGGAACAAACTACAAGATATTCGACTTCCTCAAGTTCCGCTCCATGTATGCCGATGCCGAAAAGCGTCTCATGGAACTCAGCAAGACCAGCAACCTCTATGCCGGGGGCGAGAGCGTCACGGTCATCACCTCGCCCCTGGGCGAAGAGGCAGAACAAGAGATGAAGGACAAGGGCATGGAGTCGGAAATGATGATCAGCGACGACGAAGTGATGCTTGTAGGCGACGACTATGTGGTGGCCGAGAGCGACTTCAACAGGCAGAAAGACCAAAACAACAGCAATGCCTTCGTCAAGATAGAAAACGACCCGCGAGTGACCAAGGTGGGACGATTCATCAGGAAATACAGCATTGACGAGCTGCCCCAGCTCTTCAATATACTCAAGGGCGACATGTCGGTCGTGGGCAACAGGCCACTGCCCGTCTACGAAGCAGAGAAACTCACCGCCGACAACAGTATCGACCGATTCATGGCCCCCGCCGGACTCACCGGTCTGTGGCAGGTGGAAGAGAGAAGCAAAGGCGGATACATGTCAGCAGAAGAACGAAAGCAGCTCGATATACGCTACGGACAGACCTACAGCTTTGCGCTCGACATAAAAATAATATTCCGGACGTTCTGCGCCTTCGTGGAAAAAGAAAACGTATAGGGATATATCGCAGAAAAGAAAGAAAAGAAGCTTTTTGAAAATGAACAGACTAAGAAGAGCACTCATCACACTGACAACAATCACCATAGCCACAGGCACTTACGCACAGGCCGACAAGAGTGGCATCGTGGCGGGATTCTTCGACGAGGACGACCGT
>CAJOHP010000054.1:11977-30864 GCA_905234355.1 uncultured Prevotella sp.
AAGTCGCAGGAGATAGCTCAGGCTGACGTAACAAAAGAGAAAAAACACATCTTCTCCTACATCCACGGACATGCCAGCTACAGCTACGGCAAGACCGACATGTGGGGCAATGGCTCTTCGTCCTACAGCCCAATGATATACCAGTTTCAGGGCTCGGAGCAAAACTACTGGAACGTGGGAGTCAACCTCAGCGTGCCTCTTGAGGACGTGCTCGACCTGACACAGGCTGTCAAACGCAAACGCCTGCTCGTGGAAGACGCTCAGCTCAAGAAAGAGATAGCCTACGACGAGTTGAAGCTACAGATAGCCACACTCTACGTGCGCATAACCAACAACCTCAGCGCCCTCAAGACGGCCAGCGAGAACGCAGCCATATATCAGGGAGCAGCCGAGCTGAACGAGGTGGAATTTCAGCACGGCAACATGGAGATACACGACTACGCCTACACCGGACTGCGAGGACAGAGCGCCGTGAACACCTACCAGAACCTGCTCACCACCATCACCACCGACATTCTCACGTTGGAAATCATCACACACACGCCCATCATCACCAACACCACCACGGAGGTGACCATCGATGCCACGCCACAAAAAACCGAAAAGGAAATAGCCAAGGAAAACAAGGCCGTGCAAAAGCGCATCAAGGAGCGTGCCGAAGAGGCACAGAAGAAGCAGCAAGAAGCGCTCAAAGCACAGGAGAAAGAGGAAAAACAGCAGAAGAAGATGCAGACTGCCGACAAGAAATAATAGCGATAAAGAAAAAAGACAAACCACATATTATATATATTACAAGTCATGGACATATTCAGATATATAGTAAGGTTCTTATACAAGATACGCTGGTATCTCGTCATACTGCCACTCATCGCTCTCATCGTGGCCTGGTTTCTCACGCGCAATCAGGAGCGGGTCTACACCTCCGACACCACCATCTACACCGGTATGATCACCGGCTACAACTTCGAGGGCGGGTCGGGCTCATTCAGCGGAAACGCACAGACCAACATCAAGAACCTGATACACATCATACAGACCGAGAACACCATACACGAGGTGTCGCTCAGGCTCTTTGCACGCTGTATGATGTACGGCAATAAGCAGAAGGACAACAACTACATCTCGGCCGAACACTACAGGGCACTCGAATCGACCGTACCCAATGAGGTGAAGGGACTCATCAACCCCAACAGCGAGGACGCCACCTACAACAACCTGGTGAACTATGAGAAAGCCCTGCAAAACAACTACCTCTTCGGCATACTGCACAACCACCAGTACTTCGGCATAGACAACATCACCAGCCGGCTGAAGCCACTGCAGCTCGAGGGCACCGACATCATCGACATCAGCTACTCGGCCAACGACCCGGGCATCTGCTACAACACGCTCGACATCCTCAACCGCGTCTTTGCCAAGCAATACCAGCAACTGCGACTCGGCGAGACGTCAAACGTCATTAAGTTCTTTGAAAACGAAGTGAAGAAGCTCTACAAGGTACTCACCGAGGCAGAGAACAACCTCATCAACTACAACATCAAGAAGGGCATCATCAACTACGGCGAGCAGACCAAGCAGCTCACCGTGCTCGACGCCCAGCAGCAGAACATACGCAACGACAACGACCGCAATATGGCCACAGCCCAGGCGCTCATAGACTATCTGGAGCGGCAGATGGGGGCACGCGCTCAGGTGCTGCGCTCCAACACAGAGTTCACCCAGCTCGTGCGCGAGATTTCCCGCCTGCAGTCACGCATCTCCAACCTCAAGCTGATGAGCAGTGAAAACGGAGGCACCGATGCAGAGGCGCTCGAGGAGCTCAACACCGCTGAGCAGCAGCTCGCACAGGCCACACAACGTGTGAAGCAGCTCACAGGCGAGATAGAAGGAGCCACCTACGTACCCAAGACCAGCGTGAAGGCCAACTCGCTCTCCGACAAATGGCTCGAGCAGATGATCATACTGGAGCGCACCAAGGCCGAGCAGGGCGCCGTGGACCTTATGAAACAGAACATAGACAGGCAGTATGCCGAATACTCGCCCATCGGCGCCACACTCGACCGCAAGGTGAGACGCGTGACTTTCCTAGAAGGCAACTACATGGAGATGATGCGCTCGCTCAACACTGCCCGACTGCGCCAGAAGAACCTACTGATGACCACCGCCACGCTGCGCGTGCTCACACCGCCAGCTTTCCCTCTCAACGCACAGCCTACCAACCGCATGATGATACTGCTCGGAGCATTCCTCCTCACGTTCATCCTCACGGCACTCTACTTCTTCGTCATCGAGATGCTCGACCGCACCCTGCGCGACCGCATGCGCTCGGAGCGCATCACCAAGGTGCCGGTCATGGGATGCTACCCCAAGGAGAGCTCGCTCAGATACCGCAGGTTCAACAAGACTATCAGCGACATGGCCCTGCGCCAGCTGAGCAAGGCTCTGCTGCCATACTTCAAGGACGGGCAACAGAACGTGCTCAACCTGCTCTCTACCGATGCCGCCAACGGCAAGAGCTACATAGCCCAGGAGCTGGAGAACTACTGGGTGTCGCTCGGACTGAGAGTGCGCCGTCTGACCTACGACGAAGACTTCCTGGCTGAAGACAGCCGATACATCCTCGCCAAGGACGTCAAGGACCTCTGCCCAGACATACAGCCCGACGAGATAGCCATTATCGAGTATCCCAACCTTGACGACAACTCCATCTCACCGGCCCTGCTCAACATGGGCACCATCAACCTGATGGTCACACGGGCCAACCGCACATGGAAAGACGTGGATCAGAAGGCGCTCAACGAGCTGCAGGCACGGCTGGACAACAAGGACTCACTCTTCATGTATCTCACCGAGGCCAACCGCTATGCCGTAGAGGAGTTTGTGGGACAGTTGCCGCCATACACGCGCTTCAACAACTTCATGTACCGCATCTCGCAGCTGGGACTGACCGCAGTGGAGAACAACCACGCGAAATAAAAGAGACTACGGCCGATGAGCGTCAACGGATTCAGAACGAGCGACAGTCTGTCAGACAATCCCTATACGGGAGGAGGAAGAGTGATACTGCTCTTTCTCCTGTTTTTCCTGGCACTCTTCTCTTTCTACAAGGCAGGCATAGCCGGCTTTGCCATAGCCTTCGGAGCCGTGCCCGTCATGGCGCTCGTGGCGGCAATGGCGTTCAAAAACCAGATGTTTACGTTCTGGACGCTGTTTGTGGCCAACTACCTCGTCTTCTTCTTCACCCGCATGAGATGGTGGATACCCGGCGTGCCCACGTCGCTGCCCAACGAGGCCCTGGAGATGCTGCTCATCGCGCTGGCCATCATCGATGCCGGCATCATGCGCTTCGAGAAGTTTGCCAACAACATGTTTCTGGCCCTGCTCATCTGGGGTCTCTACTGCACTCTTGAAGTGCTCAACGACACTTGCGACCTGGGACTCGACTTCGCCGTATGGTACTCTGGCGCACGCCTGATGGCGTTTCAGCTCATCTACGCCTTCATTGTCTGCTCCATCTACATCGACTCGCCCCGACGGCTCATCACCTTCCTGCGCATCTGGGGCGTGATGTCGCTCTTCGCCGCTTTCTGGTGCTGGAAGCAGCAGACCATCGGCTTCAACGGACCGGAGAAGCAGTTCCTCATTGTGGCGGCACGCACCCACATCGTCAACGGCATCACCCGATACTTCTCCATCTTCAGCGACGCCGCCAACTTCGGCATCAACATGGCCGCCACGGCAGCCCTCTTCTTTGTCATGGCCATCAGCACCAAGCTCAGGCGCGACAAGATTTTCTTCCTCATCGTGGCGCTGGCATGCACCAAGTCGTTCTTCGCCTCGGGCACACGTACAGCCATCTTCTGTCTCCTGGCCGGATTCTTCGTCTATGTGGTGCTCTCCAAATCGGTCAAGACGGGCGTGGCACTCATCATCGGAGGCGTCTTGTTTGTGGCATTCATGATGTTCACCACCATCGGCAACGGCAACAGCCAGATACGCCGCATGCGCTCAGCATTCAACCCACAGGATGCCTCGGCCAATGTGCGCAAGATAAACCAAGCCACGATGGCCAAGTACCTGCAGGAGGCGCCATGGGGTATCGGCATAGGCGTGGACTACACCAACGTACCGCCCAACAACAAGTTTCGCAAGCTATCGACCATTCCGCCCGACTCGGAGTATGTCTACATCTGGGTGCACACCGGCCCTATCGGCATCACCGTGTTCGTCTTCACCACGGTGCTGATGTGGCTCAGCGCTTGCTGGGTGGTGTTCTTCCGGCTGAAGAACAAGACGGTGCACGGCATTGGCGCCGGGTTGTGCAGTGCTTTTCTTGCCATGCAGCTCGGTGGCTATGGCAATCAGGTGCTCATGCAGTTTCCCAACGTATTCCTCTTCTACGGCGGCCTGTCGCTGGTCTTTGTGCTGCCACGCATCGAGGCCGACTATGTTGCACTGGAGGAAGAACGCTATGCCCAGCAGGAAGAGCGCAAGCGTCTCAAGGCTGAAAAGAAGGCTGCTGAGCGCGTCTGACGATTTGTAAATCTATATATTAATATATATATAAGGTATGCGCGAAGTGCTTCTGTCTCTCATCACCGTCAACTATAATGGACTCGCCGACACGTGCGCCATGATAGACAGCCTGCCCGCATGCCCTGTGCCCATGGAGGTCATTGTCGTGGACAACGGCTCCCAGCACGACGAGGCGACACAGCTCGCACAGCGCTATCCCTCCATCACCGTGGTGCGCAGCAACGCCAACCTCGGCTTTGCCGGTGGCAACAACTTAGGCATAGCCGCTGCCCACGGCCGCTACCTCTATTTTGTCAACAACGACACGCTCTTTCCCGCTTCCCCCGACCACTTCGAGCGACTCATTGAGCGCATGCAGTCGCAGGCCATGATTGGTGCGGTGTGTCCGAAGATACGCTTCACGTGGGGCGACAGTCCCGTGCAGTTTGCCGGCTACACCCGCTTGTCGTCCGTCACGCTGCGCAACCGCTCCATCGGCTTCGGCGAAAGCGACAACGGTCAGTACGACACTCCCCACCCCACCCCCTATGCCCACGGTGCCGCCATGCTGGTGAGCCGTGAGGCCATCGACAGGGCAGGCCGCATGCCCGAGTGCTACTTCCTCTACTACGAAGAGCTCGACTGGTCGCTCATGCTGCGCCGCGCGGGCTACACCATCTGGTATGAGCCGTCTGCCACCATCTACCACAAGGAAAGCCGCACCACCGGGCAGGACAGCCCGCTGAAGTGCTACTACCTCAGCCGCAACCGCCTGCTCTTCGCCCGACGCAACCTCACAGGCGCTGCCAGGATGCTCTCCTACTGCTACCAGATAGCCTTTGCCGACATGCGTTGCGTCATCACTCATCTCACACACCGTCGCACGGCCCAAGCCAAAGCCACCGTGCGGGGCATTGCCGACTTTATAAAAGCACACTGACTTATGATAAGCATATTATGGTCGCTCTGGGTAGCGATAGACCACGTCCTCTTCGTCTTTGTAGCACTTACTACATGCTACATGCTCGTCTTCGCCATCACCTCGCAGTTCAGCCATCACTCAGAGGTAAGCAAGGCCAAGCTGCACAACCGCTTCATTGTGCTCATCCCCTCCTATAGGCAAGACAAAGTGGTCATCCAGACGGTCAACTCCGTGTTGGGGCAGACCTATCCGCAGCGCATGTTCGACATCGTGGTTGTCTCCGACCACCAGAACGAGATGACCAATATGCACCTGGCACAGATGCCCATCACCCTGCTCACGCCCAACTTCGAGCAGAGCAGCAAGGCCAAGTCGATGCAGTATGCCATCCTGCACCTGCCGCAGTTCAAGATTTATGATGCCGTGGTCATCCTGGACTCGGGCAACATCGTAGAGCCTGAATTTCTCGACCAGGTCAACGATGCCTACACCTCAGCCGGCACCAAAGCCATCCAGGCCCACCGCATGTCGAAAAACCGCGACACCTCTGCCGCACGTCTCGACGCTATCTTCGAAGAGATCAACAACTCCGTCTTCCGCCGCGGGCACATCGCCGTAGGCCTTTCTGCCGCCATCAGCGGGTCGGGCATGGTGTTCGACTTCGAGTGGTTCAAGCAGAACATCATGAAGATACGCCAGCCGCTGGGCGAGGACAAAGCCCTCGAGTCAGCACTCTTGCGTGACAGCATCTATATCGACTACTTCGACGACATACACATCTACGACGAGAAGACGCGCTCCACCGCCGACTTCAACGACCAGCGCAGCCGGTGGGTCTCGACACAGCTCCATGCGCTCATCAACAACATACGCTTCCTGCCCAAGGCACTGCTCAGCCGCAACTACGACTTCGTCAACAAGATACTGGAGTGGGCCCTTGTGCCCCGCACCATCATGATGGGCATCATCGCCGTGATGTGCATCGTTGATCCCATCATCTACTCCACGATAGCCGTGAAGTGGTGGGTCACGGCCGCCCTCTTCCTCTTTGCCTGCTCGCTGGCCACCCCCGACTATCTCGTCGACAAGCATTGGGACCGCGATTTCCTGCAGGCACCTGTTGTGCTCTTCTGGGGCATCATCAACATCTTCCGTGCGGGCAGCAAGGAGGCCCACGACCGCATCGGGTCTGCCCGTTGGGCGCTACACACCAAGTTGCCAAGCATCATCCGCCGACAATAGATTAGCCTATGCCCACCGTCCTTGCCCTGCTCCACACCTTTGACCTGCTGCTATGGTCGTTGCTGGCCGTATCGGTGGTCTATGTGGCTTTCTTTGCCTTGGCCAGCCTGCTGCCCGAACGCCGGCGCAAAGAGAGCAAGCAGCCCCCACATGCTCCACTTCCCCGCTTCCTAGTGCTCATCCCCTGCTATGCCGAGGACGGTGTGATACGCCAGACCGTCAGCGCCGCCCTGGCCCAAGACTATTCTTCCGACAGCTGGCGCCTCGTGGTCATCTCCGACCATATGCAGCCCGCCACCGACGAATGGCTTCTGTCGCAGCCGCTCACGCTGCTCCAGCCCGTCTTCGACCACAGCAGCAAGGCGCGTGCGCTGCAGTATGCCGCAGAACACGCCACGGCGGACGACAGTTTCCTGCCCACCCATGTGGTCATCCTTGATGCCGACAATATCGTGGCCTCCGACTTTCTCCGTCAGCTGTCCGACGTTGTATCCCTTGGCTTCACCGCCATACAGTGCCACCGCATGGCCAAGAATGCCGACAGCCATGTGGCCGTGCTCGACGAGGTGAACAACACGCTGTTCCGTCTTGCCCACAACCGTATCGGCCTGTCGTCGGCACTCATCGGGTCGGGCATGTGCTTCTGCTACGGGTGGTTCTGTCAGAACGTCGCACGGCTCAGTACCGCAGGTGAAGACCGCGAGCTCGAGGTGTTGCTGCTCCGCCAGCGCCACTACATACACTACGCTCCCCACCTGATGGTGCGCGACGAGAAAGTGGCCACGGGCGACAACTTCCAGCGTCAGCGCCTGCGCTGGATGTCGGCCCAGGTACAATGTCTCGTGGCCATGCTCCCCCACGTGCCGCGTGCGTTGCTCACCGGCAACATAGACTATCTCGACAAGACCCTGCAGCAGGCTCTCGTGCCCCGCTCCATCCTCCTTGTGCTCACCGCCACGCTGGCCCTCTGTACTACGGTGCTCGCGGCTCTCACCGGTGCTTTCACTACCCTATTCTGGCTGAAGTGGTGGTGCATGCTGGCCGTGCTCGCCGCAGCCATCGTCATAGCCACGCCACGCGCCATGCGCTCCCGCGCCGTCTTCGCTCAGGCACTCCACGTGCCCCGGCTAGCATGGCGCATGCTGTGCAACCTGACACACATAGACCACAGAAACCGACACTTTATCCACACTACCCACGACGCATGAAGATAGCCATTCTCACCTCAGGCATCCTGCCCGTCCCGGCTGTACAGGGCGGAGCCGTAGAAAACCTGATAGACTCCTATCTAGCCTACAACAACCAGCATCACCTGCACGACATCACCGTCTACAGCATACTCGACAACAAGGCCAGAAGCCACCCGGCTGTACAGTCCGACGTGAACCACTATCACTACATAGACGTGATGAGCCCTCTGGCCAAGGTGCGCAAGCGCCTGCACCACATGCTCAACCGCGACGAGTTCTACCACTACTCCATTGAGTTCTACCTGGAAGAAGCCCTTCGCCACATGCAGAAGGAAGACTACGACATGGTGTTGCTCGAGAACCGCCCGGGCTATGCCGTCAAGCTGGCCAGCGTGACGCCAGCCCGCATTGTGCATCACCTGCACAACGACGTGCTCAACAGTTCTACGCCCGATGCGCTCTCCATCTATCAGACAGCCCGCCGCATCCTGTGCGTCTCGCAGTATATAGCCGGCTGCGTGAAGAGCATCGACGGCATAGGTGCCAAATGCCAAGTGGTGAGCAACGGCATCGACCTGAAAGCATTCACGCCGCAGGACGGCACTGCACTGCGATCGCGTCTGGGGCTTCAGCCCGACGACTTTGTCCTGCTGTTCTGCGGGCGCCTCACGCCGGAGAAAGGCATTGACAAGCTCATAGAGGCCATGAACAGCCTGAAGGAATACCCCCGGATAAAGCTGCTCATCATAGGCACCTCGTTCTTCGGCAACACCTGCACAGACGACGCATTTATCACCTCGCTCAAGCACAGCGCCTCGCCGCTGCAGGGCCGCATCATCTTCACCGGCTTTGTGCCCTACGGCGATATGCCAGCCTATCTCGCGGCAGCCGACGTGGCCGTCGTTCCCTCCATCTGGAACGACCCCTTCCCAACCACCGTGCTCGAGGCAATGGCCACTGGCCTGCCTGTCATCACCACCAGTCAGGGCGGTATACCCGAACAGACGACGCCCGAGTGCGCCATCCTGCTGCCTGCCGACGAGCGCATAGCCAGCCGTCTGGCCGTGAGCATCCTCGACCTCTACAGTGACCGTCAACGGTGTCACGCCATGGGACAGGCCGCACTGGAGCGCAGCCGTCTATTCTCCGACGAGCGCTATGCCGAAGACTTCTTCAAAGCGTTAGCCAACTAAGCATCATGTCACAACGAGTGAGCCGGAGCATCAAGAACATGCAGGTGGGAATGTTTTTCTACCTGCTCTCGCTCTTGCTGGCCTTCTTCTCCCGTGGCATCTTCCTGCGCCAGCTGGGGGCCGAGTTCATGGGTCTCACCGGCGTGCTGATGAACATCATGAGCTACCTCAACGTGGCCGAGCTGGGCATAGGCACGAGCATCACGTTCTTCCTCTACAAGCCCCTGCAGCAGCACGACCGCGAAAAGGTGTGCGAGGTCATGTCGGTGCTGGCATGGCTCTACCGCTGCATCGGACTCGTCATCGCCGTGGGCGGGGTGGTCGTCAGCCTCTTCTTCCCCTTCTTCTTCAGCGAGTTGCATGCCGGCCTGCCACTGGTCTATTTTGCCTTCTACAGCTACTTGCTCACAGCGGTGGCGGGCTACGTGCTGAACTATCGGCAACTGCTCGTCTCAGCCAACCAGCAGCAGTATGTCGTCAACGGCTACTTCCAGACCATTGCCATCGTACAGAGCCTTGTCCAGATAGTGCTTGCTGTGGTGTGGGCCAATCCATACGTGTGGTCGGCCGTGGGACTGCTGTTCACGCTCATCGGCTGCTGGGTGTTCAACCGGCGCATAAGCCGCGAATACCCGTGGCTTAAGACCAGCCTGCGGCATGGCCGACGCCAGCTGCACATCTATCCCGAGATACTGCGCAAGACACGGCAAGTATTTGTGCAGAAGCTCAAGGACCTCATACTCTATCGCAGCGACGACCTGCTGGTGGCTGCCTTCGGTGGCGTAGTCCTCTCGGCGTTCTACTACAACTACACCATGCTGGTCAACAAGCTCAACTTCATGGTCAACATCGTGAGCGACGGCATGAACGCCGGCGTGGGCAACCTCGTGGCCGAGGGCAACCGTCGCAACACGCTGAAGGTGTTTTGGGAGCTCACAGCCCTGCGCTTTCTCATCACAGGCGTAGTGGTGTTCGGCTTCCTGCTGTTCATACAGCCGTTCGTAGGCTGCTGGCTGGGACCGGAATGGCTGCTGAGCGACGTCATCGTCTATCTGCTCCTGGCCCACGTCTTCATCATGCTCTCCCGCGGCGTGGTAGAGATGTATATCTCAGCCTGCGGCCTGTTTCAGGACGTATGGGCCGCCTGGACCGAGCTGGCCGTCAACCTGGGCGTGACGCTGGCCCTGGCTCCACAACTCGGCATCGCCGGCATACTCATCGGCAAGCTTTCGAGCGTGGTCGTCATAGCCATGCTGTGGAAGCCCCTGTTCCTCTTCCGCCACGGACTGCACGAGCCCGTGGGCCACTACTGGCGCGGCATGGCGCCCTACTATCTCGTCTTTGCCCTCTTCCTCGGCATCTCCCTGGCGCTGAAGCTCTGGCTCATCGACCCCATGGCCATCACCTCATGGCTGCAGCTCCTCACGATGGGCGCCGCCCTGTTGCCGCCACTGCTGCTGGCCTACTTCCTTACCCTGTTCATAGCCACGCGCGGCATGCGCTACTTCGTGGCACGCTCGCCCCGCGCATGGCGGTGGCTGAGCCGCATCAGAAGCTGACAAGACAGCGCACGTGTGAATTATGTCGTAAATAATCTTAATTAGTTTTCGTAATTCAAGCTAAATGCGTATATTTGCACGACAATTCAAAAAACCAAAAAATAATCCAACTAATAACTAAATGACCCGAGCCCTGTAACGGTCTTCCCCTGTCGGGGATAAGAGGGGGGCAAGAAAAACGTATGAAAGCATTTGAGAATTGTGAGATTTGGTGGGTGACCGGTGCACAGCTCCTCTATGGAGGCGATGCAGTGGTGGCAGTAGACGGACACTCGAAGGAGATGGTCGACGGGCTCAACGCCAGCGGCATCATCCCCATCAAGATTGTCTATAAAGGCACGGCCAACAGCTCCAAGGAGGCCGAGGAAGTGATGCTGGCCGCCAACAACGAGAAGAAGTGCGTAGGTGTGATCACTTGGATGCACACCTTCTCGCCCGCCAAGATGTGGATCAAGGCACTGCAGGCCCTGAACAAGCCCATGCTGCACTTCCACACACAGTACAACGCCGAGATACCCTGGGAGACGATGGACATGGACTTCATGAACCTCAACCAGAGTGCCCACGGCGACATCGAGTTCGGCCACATCTGCACCCGCATGCGCGTTCCCCGCAAGGTGGTATGCGGCTACTGGAAGGACGAGCAGGCACAGAAGCAGATTGCCGTTTGGGCACGTGTCTGCGCTGCAGTGGCCGATGCTCACGACGTGCGCTGCCTGATGTTCGGCATGAACATGAACAACGTGGCCGTGACCGACGGCGACCGCGTGGAGTTTGAGCAGCGTCTGGGCTACCATGTCGACTACTATCCGGTCTCCAGCCTGATGGACTACTTCAAGAAGGTGACCGACGACGAGGTGGAAAGCCTGGTCGAGGAGTACAAGAAGGAGTACACCATCAAGATAGACGAGAGTGGCGAAGAGGTCTACTGGCAGAAGGTGCGCAACGCCGCCCGTGCCGAGATAGCCATCCGCCGCGTACTGAAGGATGAGGGCGCCACCGCCTTCACCACCAACTTCGACGACCTGGGCGACGCCGACATTGACGCTCCCGACTTCTGCGGTTTCGACCAGATACCCGGCCTGGCCTCTCAGCGCCTGATGGCCGAGGGCATCGGCTTCGGTGCCGAGGGCGACTGGAAGACATCGTGCCTCTACCGCACGCTGTGGGTCATGTCGCAGGGCATGGAGAAGGGCTGCTCCTTCCTCGAAGACTATACGCTCAACTTCGCCGGCGACCGCTCCAGCTGCCTGCAGAGCCACATGCTCGAGGTCACACCGCTCATCGCCGTGGACAAACCCACCCTCGAGGTGCACTTCCTCGGCATCGGCATACGCAAGCAGATGACCGCACGACTGGTGTTCACATCAAAGACCGGCTACGGCATCAAGGCCACCGTCGTCGACCTGGGCAACCGCTTCCGTCTCATCTCGCAGGAGGTGGAGTGCATCAAGCCCAAACCCATGCCCAACCTGCCCGTGGCCAGCGCACTCTGGGTGCCACAGCCCACGTTTGAGATTGGTGCCGGAGCATGGATACTCGCCGGAGGCACACACCACAGCGCCTTCTCCTACGACATCAGCGAGGAGTACTGGGCCGACTTCGCCGAGATACTGGGCATAGAGTATGTGCGCATCAACAAGCAGACCAACATCGCCGACTTCAAGCAGCAGCTGCGCAACAACGAGATATACTACATGCTGAGCAAGGCGCTGAAGTAGCCACAGACAGCAACATATTGCCAAAACAAAGTCATCCCCGCACCAACACTACTGTTGATGCGGGGATTTGCTACGAAAATCAGGGTGTTTTCCTTATTAGGGTGTTCAATATGTTATTCTCACATTTTTGGATGTTGTCGGTGCACTGTAGGGACGGTCAGTAAGCACGAAAAATTGGGTACATGATATTGAACACTCTATTTCCTTATCGTGGGAGTACCAGGCTTTGGTACTCCCACTACCAAGCCTTGGTACTCACACTACCAAGCCTTGGTACTCCCACTACCAAGCCTTGGCACTCACGCTACCAAGTAAATGTAGCTGAAGTTATCCTAAATAAGCACAAAAATAGAACCCACCTAAAATGTCAACCGCTCAGCAAGAAAAATGAACGCCCTTATTCCAAAACTGTAGGAAGCAACCAAAGAGCAAACGCGATGTAAACAAAAAAATGGCCAAACCTTTTGCGGTTTTGTTTTTTATGCGTAACTTTGCACCACATCTGCCGAACAAGGCAGAAAGCATGACATACACCAAAGACACATCATAACCCAATAACACCTATTAATAAAACAATGACCGCAAAACAAACCATTGAGGCTGGCAAAGCCATCCTGGGTATAGAGTTCGGCTCGACCCGCATCAAGGCAGTGCTCATCGACGAGCAAAACAAACCCATAGCCCAAGGCTCGCACGAGTGGGAGAACCAGCTTGTGGACGGGCTCTGGACCTACTCCACCGAGGCCATCTGGTATGGCCTGCAAGACTGCTATGCCGAGCTGCGCAAAGACGTGATGGCACAGTATGACTGCGAGATAGAAAGTCTTGCCGCCATAGGCTTCTCAGCCATGATGCACGGATATATGGCCTTCAACAAGGAGCAGCAGATACTCGTGCCCTTCCGCACGTGGCGCAACACCAACACGGGCAAGGCTGCTGCCAAGCTCTCCGAGCTGTTCAACTACAACATCCCCCTGCGCTGGAGCATCAGCCATCTCTATGAGGCCATCCTCGACAACGAGGAGCACGTGGCCGACATCAAGTATCTCACCACACTGGCAGGCTACGTACACTGGCAGGTCACCGGGCAGTTTGTCCTGGGCGTGGGCGACGCCTCGGGCATGATTCCCGTAGACCCGAAGACCAAGACCTATGATGCCGAGATGGTGCACAAGTTCGACGAACTCATCGCTCCCTGCGGTTTCTCCTGGAAACTGCTCGACATTCTTCCAAAGAGCCTGAATGCCGGCGACAACGCCGGATTCCTCACCCCCGAGGGTGCCAAGAAGCTCGACGTGAGCGGACACCTGAAGGCCGGCATACCCGTATGCCCGCCCGAGGGCGACGCCGGCACCGGCATGGTAGCTACCAACGCCGTGAAGCAGCGCACGGGCAACGTCTCGGCAGGCACCTCCAGCTTCTCGATGATCGTGCTGGAGAAGGAGCTGTCGAAACCCTATGAGATGATCGACATGGTGACCACCCCCGACGGCTCGCTCGTGGCCATGGTGCACTGCAACAACTGCACCAGCGACATCAATGCCTGGGTGTCGCTCTTCAAGGAGTATCAGCAGCTCTTAGGAGTACCCGTCGACATGAACGAGCTCTACGGAAAACTCTTCAACAGAGCCCTAGAGGGCGATGCCGACTGCGGCGGTCTGATGGCCTTCAACTATGTGTCGGGCGAGCCCGTCACCGGCCTGCAGGACGGACGGCCCCTGTTTGTGCGCTCGGCCAACGACAAGTTCAACCTGGCCAACTTCATGCGTGCCCACCTCTACGGCGCCATCGGCGTGCTGAAGATAGGCAACGACATCCTGCTCAAGCAGGAACAGGTCAAGGTGGACCGCATCACCGGACACGGCGGCTACTTCAAGACAGCCGGCGTGGGACAGCGCATGCTGGCCGCAGCGCTCAACTCACCCATCTCTGTCATGGAGACCGCCGGAGAGGGCGGCGCATGGGGCATCGCACTGCTAGCCGGATTCATGGTCAACAACCCGCAGAAGCTCTCACTGGCCGACTATCTCGAACAGGTCGTCTTCGCTGGAAACACGGGCGTGAGCATTGCACCGTCGGCCGACGACGTGGCCGGATTTGAAAAATATATCGAGAACTACAAGCACTGTCTGCCCATAGAGCAGTGCGCAGTAGACAACAAGAAGTGATAAGGCCAGCGGCCTTTCAGCCTTCATCATCACATCTCACCACAGAGGCAGACAGCCCCTGTGGTGTTTTTGTGTGCTGACGGCTACGCACACGCCTTCGCGCCAAAGCGGATTGACTTATATCAAAAAGATGCAAAAAAGCGGACTTGAAATTACAAAAAGACAGATTTTTAGCAAAAAAGTAGAAGATTTGTTTGCAGAAAGAAGAAAAATGTGTAACTTTGCACCCCGTAAGAAGAAACCAATCCAACATCGTTAATAAAAATTAAACTCTTAAAAGGTAAAAGATTTATGAATGCAGCAAAAGTTGTAGAGGAACTGAAACAGAGATTCCCCAATGAGCCGGAGTACATCCAGGCCGTGAGTCAGGTTCTCCCCACGATTGAGGAGGAGTACAACAAGCACCCCGAGTTTGAAAAGTCGAACCTCATCGAGCGCCTTTGCATCCCCGACCGCGTCATCGAGTTCCGCGTCACATGGGTCGACGACAAAGGCAATGTGCAGACCAACATGGGCTATCGCATCCAGCACAACAACGCCATTGGCCCGTACAAAGGCGGCCTGCGCTATCACAAGAGTGTGAACCTGGGCATCCTGAAGTTCCTCGCATTCGAGCAGACCTTCAAGAACTCGCTCACCACGCTGCCCATGGGCGGTGCCAAGGGCGGCAGCGACTTCTCGCCCCGTGGCAAGAGCGACGCCGAGGTGATGCGCTTCTGCCAAGCATTCATGAACGAGCTCTATCGCTACATAGGTCCCGACGAGGACGTGCCCGCAGGCGACATCGGCGTGGGCGGACGTGAGGTGGGCTACCTCTTCGGACAGTACAAGAAGCTCACCCACCAGTTCCAGGGCGTGCTCACTGGAAAGGGCATACCCTTCGGCGGCTCGCTCATCCGTCCCGAGGCCACGGGCTACGGCACCGTCTACTTCCTCACCTCCATGCTCGCTACACGCGGCATAGAGCTCAAGGGCAAGAAAGTGCTCATCTCCGGCGCTGGCAACGTGGCTCAGTATGCCGCAGAGAAGTGCCTGCAGCTCGGTGCCATTCCTATGACCATGAGCGACAGCGACGGCTACATCTACGACCCCGACGGCATCTCGCGCGAGAAGCTCGACTATATCATGGAGCTGAAGAACGTGGAGCGCGGACGCATCAAGGAGTATGTCGAGGAGTATCCCACCGCACAGTACCACGAAGGCAAGCGCCCCTGGTATGAGAAGGCCGACATCGCACTGCCCTGCGCCACGCAGAACGAGATCAACGGCGAGGAGGCTCAGGCTCTGGTCGACAATGGCGTGATAGCCGTGGCCGAGGGTGCCAACATGCCCTCGCTGCCCGAGGCCATCAAGATCTTCCAGGACGCCAAGATACTCTATGCCCCCGGAAAGGCAAGCAACGCCGGCGGCGTGTCGGTCAGCGGACTGGAGATGTCGCAGAACAGCGAGCGTCTCAGCTGGACTGCCAAGGAGGTGGACGACTACCTGAAGCGCATCATGAACGACATACACGAGAACTGCGTGAAGTACGGCACACAACCCGACGGCTACATCAACTACGTGAAGGGCGCCAACGTGGCTGGCTTCATGAAAGTGGCCAAGGCCATGATGGCACAGGGACTGGTGTAAATCCCAGCTCCGCGACACACGCGCTAAAGCCCCATGCAGGCTTATACCCCATCCCGTTTCCTCCCCCGAGGAGACGGGATGGTTCTTTTCTTGAAAAAAGGCAACTTCTTAATCTTGCTTAAATTCTTGGCCATGTGAATAAAAATAACTACCTTTGCACGCTAAAGAAAAGAAGACAATAAAATATATAGAATATAATGGAGAAAAGATTTGCCGAGCACAACGGCCTGCACCTGACACAGGTGAACAACGAGATTCTGGAGATGTGGAAAAAAGAAGACATCTTCCATCGCAGCATAGACGAGCGCGAGGGCTGCCCTCAGTTCGTATTCTTTGAGGGTCCCCCCTCAGCCAACGGACACCCGGGCATACACCACGTGCTCGGCCGCTCGCTCAAGGACACGTTCAACCGCTACAAGACGATGCAGGGGTTCCAGGTGAAGCGCAAGGCTGGATGGGACACCCACGGACTTCCCGTGGAGCTCAGCGTGGAAAAGGCGCTGGGCATCACCAAGGCCGACATTGACAACCGCGAGTCGGAGAAGTACATATCGACTGAGGACTACAACCAGAAGTGCCGCGAAAATGTGATGATGTACACCCAGGAGTGGCGCGAGCTCACCGAGCGCATGGGCTACTTCGTAGACCTGGACCATCCCTACATCACCTACGACAACAAGTACATAGAGACCCTGTGGTGGCTGCTGAAGAAGTTTTACGAGAAGGGACTGCTCTACAAGGGCTACACCATACAGCCCTACAGCCCGGCCGCAGGCACAGGTCTCTCGAGCCACGAGCTCAACCAGCCCGGCTGCTATCGCGACGTGAAGGACACGACGTGCACGGCACTCTTCCGCATGAAGAACCCCAAGCCCGAGATGACCGGGTGGGGAACGCCATGCTTCATGGCCTGGACCACCACGCCCTGGACGCTGGCCGCCAACTCGGCACTCTGCGTGGGCCCGAAGATAGACTATGTGGCGCTGCAGACCTACAACCCCTACACGGCAGAGCCCATCACCGTCGTCCTGGCCGAAGCCCGCGTGCCTGCCTACTTCGACACGGCCGCAGAAATCACCGACGGCGGCGAACTGCCCGAATACAAGAAGGGCGAGAAGTTCCTGCCCTACCGCGTCGTGGGCCGCTACAAAGGCACCGACCTCGTGGGCATGGAGTATGAGCAGCTGCTGCCCATGATCAGACCCATGGCCGACGCCTTCCGCGTCATACCAGGCGACTACGTGACCACCGACGACGGCGCCGGCATCGTGCACATCGCGCCAAACTTCGGTGCCGACGATGCCTTTGTGGCCAAGAAGGCCGGTATATGCCCCATCGTGCTCATCGACAAGAAAGGACAGGAGCGCCCCGTCGTAGACCTACAGGGCAAGTACTTCCTGACAGACGACCTCGACCCCGACTTTGTAAAGAACTACGTCGACGTGGAGCTGTGGAACCGCTATGCCGGCCGCTACGTGAAGAATGCCTACGACGACACACTCACCGACAAGGACGAGACGCTCGACATCTCCATCTGCATGGACCTGAAGGCAGAGGGCAAGGCGTTCAAGATAGAGAAGCACGTGCACAACTATCCCCACTGCTGGCGCACCGACAAGCCCGTGCTCTACTATCCGCTCGACTCATGGTTCATCAGGAGCTCTGCCTGCAAGGAGCGCATGAGCGAGCTCAACAAGACCATTGGCTGGCATCCGGAGTCAACCGGCACAGGCCGCTTCGGCAACTGGCTCGACAACCTGAACGACTGGAACCTCTCGCGCTCGCGCTTCTGGGGCACACCGCTGCCCATCTGGCGCTCTGAAGACGGCGAGGAGCTGTGCATAGGCTCGCTCGAAGAGCTCTACAGCGAGATAGAGAAGGCCGTGGCCGCAGGCATCATGGACGAGAACCCGCTGAAGGCCAAGGGCTTCGTGCCCGGCGACATGAGCAGCGACAACTACAGCCGCATAGACATGCACCGCCCCTACGTGGACTATATCACACTGGTCTCGCCCACAGGCAAGCCCATGAAGCGCGAGACCGACCTCATCGACGTGTGGTTCGACAGCGGCGCCATGCCATACGCACAGCAGCACTATCCCTTCGAAAACAAGGAGCTCATCGACAACCACGGAGCTTTCCCGGCCGACTTCATCAACGAGGGCGTCGACCAGACACGCGGATGGTTCTTCACCCTGCATGCCATCGCCACCATGATATTCGACTCCGTGGCCTTCAAGAACGTCATCTCCACTGGACTCGTGCTCGACGCCAAGGGCAACAAGATGTCGAAGCGCGTGGGCAACGTGGTCAACCCATTCGACATGATAGAGAAATTCGGCAGCGATGCCGTGCGCTTCTACATGATGACCAACAGCGAGCCGTGGGACAACCTGAAGTTCGACCCCGAGGGTGTCGACGAGGTGCGCCGCAAGTTCTTCGGCACGCTCTACAACACATACAGCTTCTTCGCTCTCTATGCCAACGTCGACGGCTACGAGCCGTCGGTTGCCACTGAACCGCAACAGGCAAAGCGCCCCGAGATAGACCGCTGGATACTCTCCTGCCTGAACACGCTGGTAAAGAAGGTGACGCACGAGATGGACAACTACGACCCCACACGTGCCGGCCGCATGATCGACGCCTTTGTCAACGACGATCTCAGCAACTGGTATGTCCGACTGAACCGCAAGCGCTTCTGGGGCAGCGAGATGAGCGCCGACAAGCGTTCGGCCTATGACACACTCT
>CAJOHP010000055.1 GCA_905234355.1 uncultured Prevotella sp.
GTCTTTCCACTCGCCCTCCTGCCTTATGCCGGTCTTCTCGCTGACGTAGAGACCCTGCCCGTGACAGCGGCCGGACTGAAACTCGCCCTCGTAGCGCTCGCCCTCGTGGTCGAATCTGCCACCGGTCAGCACCCCCTTGCCTTGCGGACGGTCGCAGGCCATCTCGCCTTCATACGTCCATGCGCCATAGCCGTACTCCACATGTCCGTCTTTCCATACCAGCGCCTTCGTTACGCCCTGTCCGAAGGGGTCGGGCAGCTCGATGCTCTTTGCTGCCCTGACATCACGTTTCCACGGCTCTGCCGACTGCAGCTTGCCCTCCTTCCACTGCTCACTGCGGCACATGCCCGTCTTGGCTACATGGCGGGTCACATAGCCGTCGTAGGGCTGGAACTCACGCACGCCGAAGCCATAGTGGTCCAGGCTGTCGCCATTCGGTAGACAGACGGTGACGCGCGTCGACGGCTCGTAGACGTAGCTGTCGTACTGGTTGGCCGTGTAGCGACCGCCCTCCTGTACGATGCGATATTCCCGTGAACAGTCCTTCACGGTCAGCGTCAGCGTGGCGCACCCGTCACGGCTGGTATCGTCGAGCTCGTAGCCCACCACCTCAAGGTAGCGCTTCTCCGGCTCGTCGGGCTGCCAGCGGACCACCTCTTCGCCGTCATACCACTCATAGACCTTTGTCTGCCAGAGGCTCTCGTGCAGATAGAGCTCGAAGCCATAGCGCTTGCCTCGCACAAACATCGCGATAGACTCGCGCCCGTCAGGGTGGTGCACGCGGAACACGCCATTCAGTCCCCACCACTCGGGCTTGCGGTCCTTTGAGGTGTTGATCCACGCCTTCTCGATGTATGAGCCGTCAGCAAAGGTGTAGCGTCCGTCTGCAGCGTAAGCCGGTCCGCTGATGTGGGCATAGCTCAGGTGGAACATGCCCTTGAAGTGGTCGCCGTTAGGATACCACACCTCACCACTGCCTATGGGGCCTTCCAGCTGCTGTCGGATGGTTTCGCCCAGCTGCCAGGCACCCTTGTAGACAATCTCCGTGGCGATGATCTTAACGGTGGTCAGACCATACTCCGTCACGCCGTGGTTCTGCGACACTATATGCTCGTTGAGCAGCACCTCCTCGCCGACCTTGATGGTGTAAGGCTTATCTTCATACTCCAGTAGAAGACTGGCCCCGTCGTAGGCTTTCACGACAGGAGCGACGGAGCCTGGCCATTTGCACAGCGCCTTGCCGCCCTTGAGTTGTTCCTCGTCGACCTCCCAGCGCTGCCAGACTCCCTTCTGCACGAAGGCCCCGCGGTCGCTGTAGCTTCTATACTCGCTGATGATACATGCTGTTGCCATGAGTGTTGATTTAAGTAATTGGAAAGACAGCGCGATGCCGTCCTTGTGCTTATTATTTCAGTCCGATAAACAGCCAAAAGGTGGTGTAGTTCATGCCAGACTTGCCCAGCTCCAGCCAACGCTCCCCAGGACGGAGGACATACTCGCGGACACCATACTGGATGGTGAGCGAATGCTCGTCGAAGGCCTTCACGACGACACTGGCGAAGAGATGGCTCCACGAGTCGCTCATAGGCAGGCGTCTGTCAGACAGCACCCCGCCCGCCACCACGGGATATTTCGGGCTGGGATTGTCGGCCGTCGGGCGCTCAAACTCGATGCTGTGCGACTCCGAGTGGCGGTCGGCCTGCCAATCGATGTTCAGCACCGCCACATTCCATGTCTTGTTGTTGTCTGTAGTCATCATTTTGTGTCTGTATAACGGGCAAGCAGGCGCACCTCGTCGGCCGTGAGCGGACGGTTGTAGATGCGCACCTCGTCGATGATGCCGTTGAAAGGATACCAATAGTCGCTGTATTTCCCTATATATAGGTTCTGCCCGTTTGTGGTGGAGAAGTCGGGGGTCGACTCGTTGTCGCACACCAGCTGTCCGTCGACGTACAGCCTGGCATGTCCGTCGCCATAGACAAAGGCCACGTGGGTCCAGAGGTTCAGGTAGTTTCCTGTCAGCTTGTCGGACGACGAGGCGTTGGCCCACGGCTGGCGGTTTCTCCAGCTCTGCATGTAGAACCGGCATTTCTCGTCGTTTCCGCTGAGCATGAAGGTGACACCGCTCATGTCGTGCGACTTGGCGATGATGGTCTGTGGCGCTCCGGAAGCCACTGTGCGTCCTGCCCCTACCGAGCCGTCCATCGAGCGCCAGCTGAGCGGTTTCACGTAGGCAGCGAAGGTGCATCCGGTGTCAAACTGCAGCGACGCGTTGTTCTTTACATAGACGTGTCCCGGCTTGTCGACGCCGCCGAAGAGCCATGCACCGTCGGCATCGCCGTTGACGCCCTTGGTCAGCTGCACGCCAGCCGTCGCGGAGCCGTGGTTGTCATGGCCGCTTGCATCCTGGGCATTGCCGTTCACCGGATAGTAGGCCACAAGACCCTCTGTGGGCATGTCGCCATAGACGGGCTTAGCGTCGCCAAAGGTGAGATTTGTGCCGTCCCAGGTGGCATGCATGTGGTAGGCATGGCCCGTCTCTATCTTGGCTGTCGAGGTCAGCGTGTTGGCTGAGCGAACGCGCTGTCCGTCGATGGTGGCCACGAGGGTGGCCCGCGTCACGCTTTTTCCTGTAGGCATGTACCACGACACCACGCTTTGCTCGGCACCCGGTGCCACGCTCACGATGGCCTGATTCGGCATGACGTCAGTAGGCAGGGCTTCTTCGCCGACGGTCTCTTGCGTGCTGGGCAGGAACAAGGCCTTTTCGTGGTACCAAAGCTCCTCGGCCTCGAAGCCCTCAAGCTTGAAAGTGATGGTGGCGTTGCCGGTGTTCTTGATGTGCAGCACTTCGTAGGTGCCCAGATGGCGGCACTGCACCTGCTGGCTGCCCCTGAGGTCGTACTTCAGCTCAAACCACACCGGCGCGTCGAAGTCTGCCCATCGCGTGCGTATGAGCGACGCATCGAAGGCCAGCGTCTTTGCCGCCAAGAGACGGTACTCCCTCATCGGCTTGCCGTTGATGCCATAGATGGTGGGCGACGCTAAGGCCAGCGTGTGAGGCTGCTCCAGGACAATGGTGCAGCTCTTGCCGTCGGCCGACACGCCCTTCACGGCGTGGCTGCCCAGAGACTCATGCTGCCCGCCGGGCCATACCACGGCCATCGCCTCAAACTGGTCGCTTTCGCGGAAGCGTGACGCAAGACTGAGCGTCCCGTCCTGAGGCAGCACCTGCGCCCTGGTCGATGGCTGCGCGTCGGGCGACAGCAGCCTCACCTCCATCATGCCCGCCGTGGTTTCCGGCGTCTCGTCGTTTTGCTGGCATCCTACTGCGAGCAAGGCGGCGACCAGCGCCACATATTTATTATAATGTATAGTCTTCATCGCTGTTACTCGTTTGTGCGTTTGTTAGAAATTACTGCCCGGCACATCGCTGATAGTGCCGCCGTTGTCTAAGTTCTCGAAGGAGAGGCCGGGGTCTATTAGCTCCGTGTGGTGCATGAAGTAACCGCCATAGCCGCTCACGGTCTCCATGGTCTCCTGTATCACCTTCAGGAAGAACATCGTGTCCTTCAGGGCCAGTCCCAAGTCGTCGACGGCAACGTCGCTCATAATGTTCGGCAGGTCGGCGGGAATCTTCAGCGTGATGTCGCGCAGGTCTTTCAGCGCATCTTCGATAAAATCCGTCAGGTCTGCCTGCTTGCCTTCCAGGATAGCCCTGACGACCTTATCTACCTTCGACGGCTTGAGGACCTCCTTGATGTACTCCTGCATATAGTAGTCCTCAAAGGCTTTCGACACCGTGCTGCCCATGAAGGCAAGTATGGGCTTGATGGTGTTCATCAAGACGCTGTAGGCCAGCAGATAGTTGTTGTCCCTGGGCGCAATGACCTGTAGCCGCACCGTCGGCGCACCAAATGAGAGCTTGATGTCTGACAGCTTCTGCATGTCGAAGGTCATGTCGCCCATCTGGAAGTCGGGGTCTGTCGCCAACTTCCACGTTTCGGTAAAATAGGCCTTCAGCCCCTCCCAGCTCGAGAACTTGCCCACGAAGCTCTTGGGCGACATGGGTTTCACCACATACTGCAGCACCTCAAGACCATCGTAGAAGGGGAACAGGGCGTCGTCAGCCAACACGTCGACCACGTTGACAGCCGTATATCCCCAGCGCTCATTGTAGGCGGTGAACTCCATGTCCCACTTCAAGTTGACTGCATCCCACTGGCTGCGGTCCACATCGATGCGGAAGCTCTGCAGCCTGTAGCTCTTGCCTGCATATTCCGGGAGCCTTGCCCTGTTGCGGCGTGTGGCCGTCGCCGCAGTACTGCTCATGTAGGTGGCATCGAGACCGAGCTGCTGTCTTATCCTTGCGATGGCGCTACGGTACGGGGTGTCGACGTCGCTCACCTCGAAGTAGCCGTGGGCCACGATGCTCTGGTCGATGGCAGCAGCCAGTGCCTGTGTCTCCGGCAGGGCAGCTATGAGCGACTTCAGACCCTGGAAGTCGGCGCCGGCCGCAGGCTCAAAGATGTTTGGAAACATAGCGAGCAGCATGGTGACAGCCGTCTGCGTGGCGTTCAGCTCGACGGAGCGCTGCTGCTGACCGTCGTCGGTCGACAAGAGGTTGACGTAGAGCAGGCGGTCGTTCTTGCCGAAGGCCATGACTGCGCTGGCATCGGTATCAAACGTGCCGTCGGCATTCAGTTCTACCCGCTGGCCGTCGGCTATCACGCTGATGTCGTCGTGGCCTATCGCGGCACCTTCGGGCAGCTCTATCACGCTCTCTCCCTGCGGACGGCCGATGACGAGCTTCTCGCCGTCCCATACGGCCACGATGCCGTAAGAGTGGCCGGTCTGCAGCTCAACGTCAGAACTGAAGCGGTTGACCGACCGCACTTCACGCCCGTCAATCTCTGCCACGAGCTGCGCATCGCTCATCCTCTCGCCATTGGGCACGTAGAACGAGGCAATGGTGGGCGCCGGCGTACCACTGGCATAGGGCTGCAGTGTCAGGATGTTGCTCTCGGCCTCGCCGTCGGCGACCTTCACCTGCACGTCACCGCTGCCTATGCCCACACCGGCCTGGGCGTAATACCATTTCTTAGGGGCATCGAAGCCCTTGTGCTTGAAGCTGACGGCCTTGTCGGTCATGTTGGCTATGAAAAGCACTTCGCGTGTGCTCGGCAGGCTGCTCTCGCCTTTTACCGTGCTGCCCGTGCCCTGAGCCTTGAGGGCAATGCAGCCTTGTGCGGTACGCGTCAGCGTCGTGTTGCAGTACAGGTCGCTGCCTGAGACTTCCCAGCTGGTACCGCTACGCATGGTGCCGCCATACAGCTCGAAGGGCTTGTCCAGGTCTATGCGTCCCTGCACGTCGATGCTGTCGATGCGGTACTCCCGCAGTCCATCCTGCTTGAAGGTCAACTGTCCGATGTACGTCAGCCGATCGTCTTGTTTGGCATAGACAACAGCTTTCTCTCCCCTACCGACGGGGAAAAACCACGTATTGCCCGACCGTACACCGTCTGTAGAGGTAAGCACGTTGGCTGTCAGCAGGGTAATGTGATAGCTTGCCGTGAGCTGTTGGCCAGACGGCACCGGTGTCTGGACGGCATCGTCATCGCCACTGCCCGAGCATGCCGTCCACAACAGTGTGGCCACAAGAGGCAGCAGCCAGCACCTCCTTTTCTGTAAAGCTTGTTTCATTGTCTTTCTATTTCAAAAGTGATTACTGTTCATACCTGACTTCCTTAAACCTGTACTTCCGTATCTCTCCGCCGGCGTCCATGAGCCACAGTGTGCCGTCCGGATCGATATGGTGCAGACGGGCCTCAAACAGCCCCTGTGCATCGCGATAGCTGTGGATGCCCGTGCGCCGGTAGAGGGCTGCACAGTAGTCGTTGTGCAGCACGTCGCCCTCGCCCTGCTCGGCCTGCTGCAGACGGTTCCGCAGTGAGGCCAGGATGCGTTGCAGGGTGCTCTCCGGCTGGAGGGCATTGCCTGTGATCTGTAGCATCGAGACGGGGTTGGGTGCGTCACTCAGAAAAACGGTCTGGTTGAGGTTCAGCCCCGTACCGATGATGCAGCTGCGTATGACTGGGCCGGCTAGCGTGCACTCCGAGAGTGTGCCAGCCAGCTTGAGGTTGCGCCAGTAGATGTCGTTGGGCCACTTTACCGTGAGCTTCTCCTCGGCGAGGCAGAAGTCGAGCGTGTCCTTCACTGCCAACGCCATTGCCTCTAGCAGCAGAAACTGGCGGTTGGCCGCGATGTGTCGCGGATGATAGCGCACGGAGAAGAGCAGGTTCTGCCCCCGGGCGCTCTCCCAGCGGTTGGTGCCGCAGCCACGGCCCGCCGTCTGGTAGTCGGTCCAGACTGCCACGTTGTCACTGCCCTCCAGCTCGCGCAGGTAGCGGTTGGTCGAGTCGGTCTCCGCAAGGTGTATCGGGCGGAAGAATTCAAAGGCTTCAGTCTTCATTGCCTGCAAAGTTACAAATAATTTTCCAAACAGATGCGGCAAACCGGAAATTATTTGTAACTTTGCACCCATGACACAAGAAGAGAAAGACCAGCGCTACATGCGCATGGCACTCGACGAGGCGCGACGTGCGGCCGATGAAGGCGAGATACCCATCGGCTGCGTGGTGGTGTGCCGCGACATGGTGGTGGCACGCACTCACAACCTCACCGAGACGCTCTGCGACGTGACGGCACACGCTGAGATGCAGGCCATCACCGCCGCGGCCAACACCCTGGGCGGCAAGTACCTCACCGGCTGCACGCTCTACGTCACCGTGGAGCCGTGCCCCATGTGTGCCGGAGCCATCGGATGGGCACAGTTGCCCCGCATCGTCTACGGAGCACCCGACGACAAGCGAGGCTACCGTCTCTACGCACCTCGAGCCATGCACCCGCGAGCCACATGCACCGGCGGCGTGCTCGAACAGGAGTGCCGACAGCTCATGCAGCACTTCTTCGCTAAAAGGAGGTAAATAAAAAGACTAATCACTAAAACATACAAATGAAAAAGCAATTCTTTACAGCAATGGCCCTGCTGACCGTGACACTCACAGCTGGTGGCCAGGCCTTCGACAACCTGCCCGACCCCATCGAAGACGTCAACAAGGTGGTAGACAATACGCCCGACTCCATAGCCAAGGCTCTCATGTCGCGTCCTAAGCCGGGCTCCACACGCAAGGCAGACCACCCCGTGCTCTTCCTTATAGGCAACTCCACCATGCGCAACGGCACACGCGGCGACGGCAGCAACGGACAATGGGGCTGGGGCTACTACGCCAGCCAGTATTTCGACGCCGAGCAGATTACGGTGGAGAACCAGGCACTCGGTGGCATGTCGACACGCACGTTCTACACCGACCTGTGGCCCGCCGTGCGCGACGCACTGCACGCCGGCGACTGGGTGGTGGTGTCTATAGGCCACAACGACAACGGAGAGTTCTTCGACCAGCGGCGCGCACGAGCCGTCATACCGGGCATAGACCCCGACACGTGCTACACGGGATTCAACCAGCGCACACAGCGTCAGGACACCGTCTACAGCTACGGCACCTATCTGAGACTATACATTAGAGAAATACGTGCGCGCGGTGCCAACCCCATACTCATGTCGCTCACCCCGCGCGATGCCTACGACGATCGCACCGGCAAAATCGTGCGCAAGCCCCAGACGGAGTGGGCCGCCTATGTCGCTGCCACCGAGGGCGTGCCCTTCGTCGACCTGAACGAGCGTTCCGCACAGAAGCTCGACAGCTATAGCCCGTGGAAGGAGAAGTACCACTTCTTCGGTGACAAGATACACACATCGAAGTATGGTGCTGAGATGAATGCCCGTTCGGCTGCCGAGGGACTCTGGGAGAGTCCCAACCCACAGTTGCGCCCCCTGCAGGCCATGATGCAGAACGTGCCGCTGAAGACCAAGGCTGTGAAGCGCGAGCCGGGCAAGCCCGTGCTCTTCTTCACCGGCGACTCCACGGTGAAGAATGCCGACAACGACGACGACGGCATGTGGGGATGGGCATCGCAGGCCGCCACTGTGTTCGACGAGACGAAGATCACACTCTGCAACGCAGCACGCGCCGGACGTAGCACGCGCTCCTTCATACGCGAGGGACTATGGGACGAGGTCTACAACTCGCTACAGCCGGGCGACTTCGTCACCATACAGTTCGGGCACAACGACATCTGCCCCATCACCGACAAGAAAGCACGGGGCGTGATTGCCTCGTCCGACGACACGTGCCACGTCTACAAACTCGACAACGGCACCTATGAGGTGGTCTACTCCTTCGGATGGTATCTGAAGAAGATGATCGACGACGTGCGCGAGAAGGGCGCCACCCCCATACTCGTCTCGCTCACCCCGCGCAACGAGTGGCCCGGCGGGCGCGTGGAGCGCCGCGACGATTCCTACGGGCGATGGTATCGCGACGTGGTCAGGCAGACCGGCGTGGAGTTTATCGACATGCACAACATCTCTGCCGACTTCCTTGACAAGAAGTTTGCTGCGAAGCGTCTCCCCGACGACAAGGAGAAAGCCAAGGCCGAGGTGGCACGCATCAAGGAGCGCGCCGGCAAGTACTTCAAGAAAGACCATACCCATGCCTCGAAGCTCGGTGCACAGATGAACGCCCAATCCATGGCACGCGGACTGCGGCAGGCAGGCAGTCCGCTGGTCAAGTATCTGAAGAAGTAGGCTGTTGCACCGTCCCGTGTCCTATGCATGTGGTCTGCCCGACTGAAGCATTTTGCGTCCCACGCACCGTGCCACGGCCACGGCAGCAGTGTTTGACGAGGGCAGGAACATGGCGTAGAGGGCTTCGCGATAGGTGAGCACGTCGCCCGCCTTCAGTCGCGGCCCGTTGCCGGACCTGATGTCGCTCTCGACGATGGTGAACGGCTCGTCGAGGTTGTCGACGAAGTCGAGCATGCAGATGGCCGTCATCGTCTTCGTCACTGAGGCGGGCAGCAGCGGCATGTCGGCCTGGCGCTGGTAGAGCCAATGGGGCAGGGTGGCTTTCGTCCACGGCACGTAGACCTCGGGCAGTAGGCACACGGCAGCCCCCTGTGCCCGCAGGTCGCGGTCGCTGACGGTGCTCCCGCTGTGTGCGGAGCGTCGCTCTGCCAGGTCTATCAGACGGCGTGCGTCGCGCCAGCGCTGCTCACGCACAGAGCCCAGGACGGCCGCCACGTAGCGCTGCCCGCCTGCACCCTCGCAGATGAGCACCACGCCGGCCTGTCTGGCGAGCGTGCCCGTCTTGCAGCCCAGCAGGCGGTGACGCTCGGTGAAGACGGCCTTGTCGAGCGAGCCGATGGTGTCGGTGCGTGCGTCGGCGCCACCCACGCGCATGGCGTGGCGGCGCTGTCCCCACACCAGGGCAATGGGGGGCAGACTCTGCGCCTTCAGGGCGAGCAGCACGGCGTCGTGGGCCGTGATGGCCGACCCGTCGGCCACCAGGCCGCTGGCATCGACGAAGTGGGTGTGGTGCATGCCCAGCAGCACGGCCCTGCGGTTCATATAGTCGACAAAGGCCTGCCGGCAGAGGGTGTCGTCGGTCAAGGCATAGTCGGGCAGGGCATATCCCGGCAGCGCCGCTGTAGTGTCGCTGACGCTCTCGTCATCCTGCTGGCCGCATCCGGCAGTCAGCAGCGAGAGCAGCAGCACGTGGATTATCCTTTGCTTCATATATGGCGCAAAGGTAGGCGTTTTTCTCCGTTCCGCCAAATTTTCTTTGTGCTAAGCTTTTTTTTTTCGTTAATAATGTGGCGGAACCAAGTTTTTTTCGTATTTTTGTGGCCAGTATTAACCCCAAACCTTGCCAACACATGATGAAGAAAGTCTATGTCCTCTTGTCAGTCCTTGTCCTCATGGCTGTGCCTGCCCGTGGCGGCGGCCTGATGACCAACACCAACTACCACATTGCATTCCAACGTATGATGGCGCGTGGCGCCACGTTCGACGTCGATGCCGTCTACAGCAATCCTGCCGGCATGGTGTGGAACACGCACGACGGTTGGCAGCTGTCGCTCAACTTCCAGAAACCTTGGCAGATGCGCAACATCGAGGCTGAGGTGCCCCAGTTTCTGGCCGTGCCGGGTGTCTACGGCGGCTACCCCATCGACCGTAAGTATGAGGGCCGTGCCTCGGCGCCCATCGTGCCTTCCCTTTTCGCCTCCTACAAGAAGGGGCGGTGGGCTGCCGGCGTGATGATAGGCATCGTGGGCAGTGGCGGCTTTGTGCAGTACGACGACGGCGTGCCCATGTTTGGCGTGCTCACCATGGCCAAGATATTCCAGTCCACGGCGGCACTGTCGCCCGCGGCGGCGGTCACCCCCGACCAGTATGCCCTCGACTCCGAGATGAAGGGCAAGCAGTACATCTATGGTGCGCAGGCTATGGCGGCCTACCGTCTCACCGACTTCCTCTCAGTCGGAGCGGGCGTGCGGGCCAACTATTACGACGGTTACTACCGTGGGCACGTCACAGCCGTGCACAATGTGCTGCGTGCCCCGCTTGTCGACCTGCAGCTCGACTGCCTGCAGCGCGGTTGGGGCTTTGCCCCCATCGTCTCGGTCGACGTGCACACGGGTCCGCTCACCGTGGCCGCGCGCTATGAGTTCCGCGCGAAGATCAGCACCGAGAACGACACACGGCAGTTGGACGCCAGCATTCTCCTTCCTGCCTCACTCGCCACGGGCACACCCGCCTATGTGCAGGGCGCTGCCGCCTTGGCGCAGTTCGGCGACAAGGTGGCGCCCTATGCCGACGGCGCCACCACACGCTATGACATGCCGTCACTGCTTGCCGTGGCCGTGGGCTACGAGCTGACGCCGCGGCTGCGTGCTGCAGCCGAGTATCACTTCTTCGACGACAAACACGCCCGCATGGCCGGCGACCGTCAGGAGGAGCTGAGCCGTGGCACCCACGAGGTGCTGCTCGGCGCAGAGTGGGACGTCAGCGACCGCCTCACACTCGGCCTCGGCGGACAGCGCACCGACTACGGGCTGAGCGACGCCTATCAGCAGAACACATCGTTTGCCTGCGACAACTACTCCGTAGGATTGGGTGCCGCAGTGGGCATCACCGACCAGCTGCGCCTCAACGTCGGCTACTTCTGCTCGCTCTATAGCGACTACACCAAGCAGGTCGCGGCCGGCAACCCTGCCACCGGCGGCGGATACTACGGCACCGGCGCTGCGGCTACAGAGACCTATTCGCGCACCAACCACGTCATCGGCATCGGTGTCGACTATAAGTTCTGATCTCCTGGCCCCTCTCTGCTTCTCTCTTTGAGGGAAGGCTCAGATAGTTCATCCGCTGGTGTTTCGTTTTGAAAGTAACTAAAGTTTCGTAAACGGGTTGTTCAATATCATGTATCCAGTTTTTGAATACTCTGAATATACAGACCCCACCCCCAGTTCCTCCCCTTCTTGCTACCAACGGGACGCAAGAAGGGGAGGGACTGGGGGTGGGGTCTGGACTCGGCTTTGCCGTTTCGCTTGTCGAAGAACTTATCAACAAAAAAACGTAGAACAAATAATAATTGGGCACAACAAACACCATTCCAACTGCTGGAGGGACGGGTTTTAGCCTGTCTGCCATCGTTCCTCCGTATGCCTGTGCCACCCACTCGTAGGGATGGGCTTTATGCCTGTCCGCGCAATGTCCTGCAGATGAGCCTACGGTTTTCGGACAGGCATGAAGCCCGTCCCTACAGTTTCTCGGCCACGGCGAGCTCCATGCCGCGCCAGAGCAGCACGAGGCGGTGGAGCGTGGTTGGGGCGTAGGTGCGCTCCACGGCCACGCTCTGGGCATAGCGTGTGAGCTGGTCGATGGCTTTTTCCCGGGCAGCCGTCACTTCGGCATCGGTGGCGCGGGCGGGC
>CAJOHP010000056.1:0-5762 GCA_905234355.1 uncultured Prevotella sp.
CCTGCAAGTTGCTCCTCTTTTAATGGCTGAAAAAAACAAGACTTCATGAAACACCCTATTTCTTTCAAGGCACTCATATTGGTGCTGTCTTTAGGTGGGATCTATCAATTCGCTTTGGCAGATTTCTGAGCTATTTTGACTCACATTTTGTAAGTGGAAGAAGGAGTGTAGCGGGCTACACGAAAGGCTACGAGTAGGCGAGCGTAGCTCGGGATTCTGATGCGACTTACAAAATGGAGGCAAAAGTGCCAGGAAGATGACAAAAGGTTAATACCCCATCTATGTCAAACCAAACCGTGGGAATTAATAGAACCCACCTCAATTTGTTGTGCCTATATGTCGCCACAAAACAGTATCTCTTATTTTTAGTCAGGCATGAAGCCCGTCCCTACGGGCGGGCGTCGCCCACGGGCTATTCTGCTTTTTCTGCGAGCAGTGTGGCGTCGTCCTGCTGCGCGTGCTCTTCCAGCTGTCTGCGGCAGCGGTAGAGCTGCCATGCGCTGACCACCTCAGTGACGCCGTAGAAGAGTGAGAGCCATCCCAGTGCCGTCATGGCCAGCTCCATGGGTGCCAGCGGCTTCACCATGACAAAGAGGCCGGCTATCAGCGTGAGCGAGGGGCAGAGCCAAAACCATGCCCCCACCGATGCGTATCGGCGCACGCCGATGAGCACGAGCAGCTGGTTGATGGCACCGAGCACGAGTATGCTGCCTATCACATACATGAGCAGTGATACGAATGTGGTGGGCATGAGTGCCAGTATGCAGCCCAAGACGAGGCTGCCAATGCCTACGAGGGGAAAGGCGGGCGACGGAGTGGCCACCACGCGTCCCTGGGCATCATAGACGGTGTAGTCGGGGGCATGTCGCTGTGCACTCCAGTAGGTGAGCAACGACACCAGGCCGGAGAGCAGAAACATCACGCCGATGGCTATGGTGATGCCCGTCACCGTGTGGTCTGGATACTTGATGAGCAGCACGCCGATGGCCAGGGCCACCAGGGCGCGGAGGAGCGAGCTCTGTAGCGTTTTCTTGTTCATGGGGGTTTTACTTTGTTTTCTTGCTTTTCAGGAATTTGAAGATGCCACCATAGTTCTTCATCAGTTTCCTCACCAGCAGGAACGTGTCGACAGCCGTCACGCCGTTGGCTATCAGCGTGGCCATGTGCTCGCCCTTGGTGCTGTTCTCCTGTTTGGCAAACAGCATCGCCCAGAGGGTGGCTATCTTCTCGCTATGCTGCGCTATCTCGTCGCTCAGCCGGTCTTTGCGGAGCTGGATCTCGGCGAGTGTGCGGTACTCGTGTGTGGGCTTTTCGTTCTGCATGTCTCGGGTAGCTGTCGGTTCAGCTCATAAACAGGTTGGCAAGAAATCTTACGAGGGGACGCTCGATGAGCGGCTTGTGCAGCGTCACGAGCAGCATGAGCAGGCCGGCGTGTATCGCTGCAATAATCAGCATGGCAGCGGGCATGCCGGTGTGGGCCGCAAGGAGATGGGCCACGGCCAGCCAGCCGAAGAGCATCACGATGCTGACCATGACAAAGAATGTCACAGCCAGGGTGGCGGCCGTGAGCAGCCGCACCACCTTGTCTGTGACGTCGAGCTTGAGGTATTCTTTGCGAAGGCTCAGATACTCCTTGAGCACTACGACAAGCTCGGCAAAGGTCTCTACATTCTTGTCGCTGGAGAGCATTATTCCTCGGTTGCTGCGTCTTGTATGTCGTCTACCAGGTCGCCCACCTCCTTGCGATTGAGCTTGATGTTGTGCTTGCGGAGAAACTCCTCCACGGCATCCGTAATCTTTACGCGTGTGTCACGGCCCTTCTCAGGGGCAACCAGCACGCCGAGGGCTGCGCCGGCGATGGCGCCGCCAAGGAAAGCACCAATGTAACCTAAACTTTTCATGCTTGTTTTGAATTTAAGGGGTTAATGATTTTTTTGTTTTGATATTCACCTGCAAATATACGACTTATTCGGAGATTTACGCACTTATGCTGTGTCATTTTTTGTTAAAATGGAGCTAATTTGCCTATTTAACAAAGTTTATGTGCCTTTTTTTTCTGTTTTTCGCCGATATTTTGTAATTTCGCCGACAAAATAGCTAAAGCATGATTATTTATCAAATAAAGAAAAGCATTATGAAGAAGTACATGGTATTAGGTGCGGGCTTATGCCTTGCACTCTCGTTCACCGGTTGCAAATCGAGCGAAAGCGCTTACAAGAAAGCCTATGAGAAGGCTAAGCAGCAGGAGCAGCAGGAGCAGGTGGTGCAGACGCCCACCGTCACGGAGACGCCCGTCGTGGCTCCGGTGCAGACCCGCCCCGTCACACAGGCACAGGTCACGGACAACTATGACAACGTGCAGGTGCGTCAGGAAAGTGTGAAGGTGGTGAGCGGCAGCGGCCTCCGGGCCTTCAGCGTGGTCGTCGGCTCGTTCTCTGTCCAGGCCAATGCCGAGGGACTGCAGCAGCGCCTGCGCAATGCCGGCTACGACGCACAGATAGTGAAGAACGAGGAGCGCAACATGTATCGGGTGGTGGCCTCTACCTCCGACAGCAAGGCCGACGCAGTGAGAAGCCGCGACGCACTGCGCGGCGGCCAGTTCAACCCCAACAGCGATGCGTGGCTGCTCTCTAATAAATAAATAAGGAAAGGAACACACCTCTTGGCCCGTATACTCTGCATTGACTACGGTCGCAAGCGTACAGGACTGGCTGTCACCGACCCGCTGCAAATCATCGCCGGCGGGTTGGTGACAGTTGCCACATCGGAGCTCTTCGACTTCCTGCAGCAGTATGTGGCCAAGGAGCAGGTGGAGCGCATCATCATAGGGAAGCCCATGCAGCCCAACGGAAGACCCAGCGAGAACCTGCAGCGCGTGCAGCAGTTCGTCAGACAGTGGCAGAAGGCAAGGCCCGACATACCCATAGAGTACTACGACGAGCGGTTCACTTCGGTCTTGGCACATCAGGCCATGCTCGACGCAGGGCTCAAGAAGCAGCGCCGGCAAGACAAGGCGCTCGTCGACGAAATCGCGGCTACCATCATACTGCAGGACTACATGCGATCCAGGCGCTGATGCGCTCCACGCCCCCCTCGTTCACACTATTATCACCAAACCATTTATCGCACACATGATACTCCCTATCTATGTTTATGGCCAGCCTGTACTCAGAAAGGTGGCTGACGACATCACTCCCGACTATCCCGAGCTGCAGCAGCTTATCGGCAATATGTGGGAGACCCTTGCACAGTCGGAGGGCATAGGCCTCGCAGCGCCACAGGTGGGCAAGGCCATACGCGTGGTCGTCATCGACCTCGACCCGCTGGCCGACGACATGCCCGAATACAAAGGCTTCCGTGGCGTCTACATCAATCCGCACATCGTGGAGTACGACGACACGGCCACCGACTCTTCGGAAGAGGGCTGCCTCTCGCTGCCCGCCATCCACGAGAAGGTGGTCAGACCCACACGCATACGTGTGCAGTGGGCCGACGAGCAGTTTCAGCAGCACGACGAGTGGATAGAAGGCTATCTGGCACGCGTCATGCAGCACGAGTTCGACCATCTGGAAGGAAAGATGTTTGTAGACCGCATCAGCCCGCTGCGCAAGCAGCTCATCAAGAGCAAGCTCAAGGCGCTGCTGCAGGGACGCTACCGCTGTGGCTACAAGACCAAGGCGGCTGTGAAGAAATGAGCATACGGTCGGTTGTCGTCTTTCTCCTTGCCCTCGCTCCGGGGGCTCTCTGGGCACAGTTCAATACCGACAGGCTCATCACTATTGGGCGGTCGGCACTCTACTATGAGGACTATGTGCTCTCTATACAATACTTCAACCAGGCCATCCTCACCAAGCCCTATCTCTATGAGCCCTGGTTCTTCCGCGCCATAGCCAAATACCACCTGGACGACTTCGCCGGTGCGGAAGACGACTGCAGCGAAGCCATAGGGCGCAATCCCTATGTGGTCGGCCTCTATGACCTGCGCGGGGTGTGTCGCATACAGCAGAAGAAATATGCCGAGGCGGCAGCCGACTATACCCGTGCGCTGCGCTACGACCCCATGAACCGCGGGCTGTGGCACAACCGCGTGTTCTGTCGGCTGCGAGGCAAAGACTATGAGAAGGCACTGGGCGAGATAGACACCATGCTCACACGATGGAGCCGCTATGCACCCGCCTATGCCATGCAGGCCGACGTCTACATGCAGATGAAGGACACGGCACAGGCCTTGAAGGCACTCGACAACAGCATCGCCATCGACCCGTACGACGGACAGACATGGGCGGCACGAAGCACCATCAGCATGGCAAGAGAAGAGTGGAAGCAGGCAGAGGAAGAACTCGACAAAGCCATACACCTACTCCCCAAAAGCGGGGGATGCTACATCAACCGGGCCTTGGCACGCTACAACCAGAACAATCTGCGCGGCGCCATGGCCGACTACGACACCGCACTCGACCTGGAACCCAACAACTTCCTGGGGCACTACAACCGCGGACTGCTACGCGCACAGGTGGGCGACGACAACCGAGCCATCACCGACTTCGACTTCGTGCTGGAGCTCGAGCCCGACAACATGCTCGCACGCTACAACCGGGCCGTGCTGCTCGACAAGACTGGCGACCTCAGAGCCGCCATCAGAGACTACTCCAAGGTCATCGCAGCGTATCCCAACTTCTGGATCGGCCTGCAGGCCAGAGCCGCTTGCTACCGCCGACTGGGAATGAACAGACAGGCCGATGCCGACGAGAATACCATCTTCAGGGCAAGACTGATGAAGCACTTCTACGGCACCCAGCCCAGGCTCAGCAAGAAGCAGATGCGCAAACGAAGCGACGACGACCCCGACAAATACAATCAGCTCGTCGTGGCCGACGAAGAGGAGCTACAGCATGACTATCAGCACGACTACCGAGGCAAGGTGCAGTACCACAAGACTGAGATGGAGCAGCAACCCATGTACGGACTCTCGCTGCTGCCTCTCAGCACCGAGGTGAAAAGCTATGTGGCCTTCGACCGCAGCGTGGACGAGCTCAATGAGAAACATCTCGCGCGTACCATATATATAAATAATAGGCAAAGCACCCTGAGCGACCGACAGGCAGCTGCCGCGTTCAGCTATATCGATTCGCTCTCGGCTGCCATAGCACAGTCCGGCACCACGGCCCAGGCCATGCAGCTCGTGCTCATGCGCTCAGTGGCCTATGCCGTCATGCAGAACTACCAGGCTGCCGTCGATGACGCCACGACCTATCTGCTCGCCGACTCGCTCTCCGTGCCTGCACTCTGGCACAGAGCGGTATGCCTGTGGAAGTACGGCCTGTTTGTGGCCGACGCTGCTGACACCGGAGCACAGCAGACCAAGCCGTCGCCCGATGCCGAGCTCGCCACGGCCAGCGTACTCGCCGACCTCAACCGCGCACTGAGCCTCGCGCCAGGCAATGCCTTCCTCCTCTACGACAGGGGATGTGCCTACCTGCAGCGCAAGGACTACGGACAGGCCATCACCGACCTGACTGCGGCCATCAGCGCCGATGAACGGCTCGCCGAGGCATGGTACAACCGCGGACTGGCCCACATCTGGAACAACAACAAGGAAGCAGGCATACGCGACCTGAGCAAAGCCGGAGAGCTGGGACTATACCAGGCTTACAGTATCATAAAAAAATACAGATGATGAACACCGAGAACCTCCTTTGGAACAAAATCCTTACCGCCGTGCTGAAGATGCCCGGCGTCAAGGTGGAACGCACCGACTTCCT
>CAJOHP010000056.1:5852-17649 GCA_905234355.1 uncultured Prevotella sp.
GACGCCTGCATCAACCACCACACCATCCTCGCCACCACAGGCTCGGCCATTGCCGGACTGCCTGGCGGACTGGCCATGGCGGCCACCATACCGGGCGACCTCACACAGTACTACTTCCACGTGTTCGTGCTCTCACAGAAGTTGGCCTACCTCTACGGATTTCCTGACTTCTGCGACGACGAGGGCAACCTCTCCGACGCTGCCGGCGACCTGCTCACCATCTTCATGGGCTCTATGATGGGCGCCCGCGTGGCCGACCAGGGCATCGGCGAGGTGGCTAAAGGCGTGGCCAAGTCGGCTGTAGGACGACTGCCCAGAGTGGCCATCACCAAGGCGGCCATCTACCCCGTGGCTGCACAGGTGGCACGCATGGTAGGCATCAAGCTCTCAAAGGATGGATTCGCACGAGGCATAGGAAAGTTCATACCCATCGCAGGGGGTCTCTTCTCTGGAGGACTCACACTACTCACCTTCAAACCTGGGGCACGGCGGCTGAAGAAAAGACTGAAAGCACAGAAGACACACTTCGACGAGGGGGACATCGATGCACTGGAATACAGCAATATAAGAGCCTCCTTCGTCAAGGCCGAACAGTCGGAGAACACACCTGAGTATAAGCAGGTGGCAGTGATACAGGCCATGATCAACATGGCCAACCTCAACGGCACCGTGAGCGACGAGCGATGCAAGGTGATCGAGGAGAAGCTGGCACTGGCCGACCTGCCCGACGATGCCAAGATAGCCCTGCTGGAAAACGTGGGCACCACAGCAAGTGCCAAGGCAGACACCAGCTACGACGTGGACTACGACATCCTGGCCTGCGACCCCGACTATGCCGAGGATGCACTGCGCTCCATGCTGGCCGTGGTAAGGGCAGACCAGGAAGCACCCAACGCCGCTGAACTGATGTATCTCACCATGACGGCCAAGGCCGTGGGCATCACAAAGGAGCGACTCGGAGAAATGATGCAATAGCACTGAATTACTAATTTTGCTTAATATTTGAAAGCTTTTCTTGGCGCTTTGGCAAAAAATGCGTAATTTCGGCACGCCAATAGTAAATCTATAACCTAAAATTATAAGACAACATGAAAGTTTATCAGACAAACGAGATTAAAAACATTGCACTCATTGGCAGTGCGGGCAGCGGCAAGACCACTCTTGCCGAAGCAATGGTCTACGAGGCCGGCATCACCAAGCGCCGCGGCACCGTGGAGGGGAAGAACACCATGAGCGACTACTTCCCTGTGGAGCAGGAATACGGCTATTCGGTGTTCTCTACTGTTTTCCATGTGGAGTGGCTGGGCAGAAAACTCAATATCATCGACTGTCCGGGCAGCGACGACTTCGTAGGCGGATCCATCACCGCCATGAACGTCACCGACCAGGCCGTCATCCTCGTCAACGGTCAGTATGGTCCCGAGGTGGGCACGATGAACGCCTTCCGTAACACGGCTAAGCTGAACAAGCCCGTCATCTTCCTCGTCAACCAGCTCGACCGCGACAACTGCGACTTCGACCAGATACTTGCTCAGCTGCGCGAAATATACGGCCCCAATTGTGTGCCCGTGCAGTATCCCATATCCACAGGCCCCGGATTCAATGCCGTCATCGATGTGCTGCTCATGAAGAAATACTCGTGGAAGCCCGAAGGCGGAGCACCCATCATCGAAGATATTCCTGCCGACCAGATAGAGAAAGCCAAGGAGATGAAGGCCGCTCTGGTGGAGGCCGCAGCTGCTGGCGACGACACCCTCATGGAGAAATTCTTTGAGAGCGAAGACCTCAGCGAAGACGAGATGCGTGAGGGCATACGCAAGGGCCTTGTCACACGCAGCATCTTCCCCGTGTTCTGCGTCTGCGCTGGCAAGGACATGGGCGTGCGGCGCCTCATGGAGTTCCTGGGCAACGTGGTGCCATTCGTCAGCGAGATGCCCCTTGTGCAGAATACTGCAGGAGAAGACATCGCTCCCGATGCTGCAGGGCCTGCTTCGCTCTATTTCTTCAAGACCGGCATAGAGCCCCACATCGGCGAGGTGAGCTACTTCAAGGTGATGAGCGGAGCGGTGAAAAGCGGCGACGACCTGACCAATGCCGACCGAGGCTCCAAGGAGCGCATGGGCACACTCTACGCATGCGCAGGAGCCAACCGCATACCGGTGGACCAGCTCGTGGCAGGCGACATAGGTTGTACCGTGAAGCTCAAGGACGTCAAGACGGGCAACACGCTCAACGGAAAGGACAACGACTGGAAGTTTGACTTCATCAAATATCCCAACTCCAAGTTCTCGCGTGCCATCAAGGCCGTCAATGAGAGCGAGACCGAAAAAATGATGGCTGCACTCAACAAGATGCGGCAGGAAGACCCCACTTGGGTGGTTGAGCAGTCGAAAGAGCTGCGCCAGATTATCGTGCACGGACAGGGCGAGTTCCACCTGCGCACGCTGAAATGGCGCTTGGAGAACAATGAGAAGATTCAGGTGGAGTTCCAGGAGCCGAAGATTCCCTATCGCGAGACCATCTCCAAGATGGCACGTGCCGACTATCGACACAAGAAGCAGTCGGGAGGTTCGGGACAGTTTGGCGAGGTGCACCTCATCGTCGAGCCATATACCGACGGCATGCAGGACCCCACCTCGTTCACCATCAACGGACAGGAGTTCAAGATGAACATCAAGTCGCGTGAGGAGATAGACCTCGAGTGGGGCGGCAAGCTGGTCTTCCTCAACTCTGTGGTGGGCGGCGCCATCGATATGCGCTTCATGCCCGCCATTCTCAAGGGCATCATGCAGCGCATGGAGCAGGGACCCCTCACGGGAAGCTATGCACGCGATGTGCGCGTCATCGTCTACGACGGAAAAATGCACCCCGTCGACTCCAACGAGCTGTCGTTCATGCTCGCTGCACGCAACGCCTTCTCCATGGCCTTCCGCGAGGCCGGACCAAAGGTGCTTGAGCCTATCTACGACCTTGAGGTGCTCGTGCCAGCCGACTATATGGGCGACGTGATGAGCGACCTCCAGGGACGCCGTGCCATCATCATGGGCATGGACTCGGAGGCTGGATACCAGAAGCTCTCGGCCAAGATACCCCTTAAGGAGCTCTCTTCCTACAGCATCGCATTGAGCTCCATTACGGGCGGACGTGCATCCTTCTCCACCAAGTTCGCCAGCTACGAGCTCGTGCCTAACGACATACAGCAGGCACTCATCAAGGCGCACGAGGAGGAAGCCAAGGACGAAGACTGATACAAGGCAAAAAGAGCAATAGTCTGACTGCAATGGGGGAGAGTCGGGGAGTCCTCATCCTTGGCTTCCCCCCTTATGAATCTATGCGACATCTCCGAAGACCGCGATGGTGGCTTGCACTGCCCATAATAGCTTGCTCACTGGCAGCATGTGCGGGGAACCCGTCAGACGGCGGCGAAGGCACCATCATGCCCGACAGCGTGACGCTGCACCCCGGCGACGTGGTGCTGCGCTGCGGGGCTGGTATGCTCAGCCACGCTGTCCTGCTGGCCGAGGGAAGCAAAGGCATCTACTCTCACGTGGGCATCGTGGCCGACTCCGCCGGCTTGCCCATGGTGATACATGCCGTTCCCGACGAACCCGACTATGAGGGCGACCCAGACCGCGTGAAGATGGAGAGTCCCGCTAAGTTCTTCAGCCGCAGGCAGGCCATACGAGGGGCCGTAATGAGCCATCACGACAGCACCGCAGCCCACAGGGCAGCACAGGTGGCCACGGCGGTCTACAGGCGTCACACCCTCTTCGACCACGACTACAACGACCACGACACGACAAGCATGTATTGCACCGAACTGGTCGTCTTCGCCTTCTCCAGGGCGCATGCTCCACTGAGCGGCATCAGCACTCACCGCCTACCCCTGCCTGGACTCGACTACGAGTGCGTGCTGCCATCCGACATCACTGCATGTAAGGATTTCCACACAATAATCAGTTTTTAACCATCTAAACAACACATGAGACTATGAGAAAAATGATCAGCATCGTAGTGACATGCCTTTGCATGGCGCTGCTCACAGCCTGCTCTTCCGAACAAGCCACTCCGGAAGGCACCGTAACGAAGGCCATCAAATACCTGATGGAGAAAGACTATCAAGGCTATGCAGACCTGATACAGTTCAAGAATGCCGACCAGCTCACCAAAGAGCAGCTCGAGGCTAAGAAAACACAGGTCATCGCCATCCTGCAGGACAAGTACACCAAGCAGGTGGAGAGCAAGGGCGGCATCAAGAGCTTCGACGTGCAGCCTGCCGAGATAGACGGCGAACAGGCCAAGGTGAAAGCCACCATCACCTACAACAACGACGAGACGAAAGACCAGAACTTCGACTTGGTCAAGATAGACGACAAATGGATGCTCGACGCAGGCAAATAGCAGGGCCTGCTACACTGCATGACCATCGCAACACGGCCGCCTCCACTGCCTCGTGCAAGTGGAGGCGGCTTTCTGTCGGGAGCCGTTACACATGCGAAAGGCTGCCGAACCAGTGGGCGTAGGTCGTAGGGACTACTGAAAATTTATATAAATTAAATGATTAAACGAATGCAAAAAAATACGCACCTGTCGCAAACAGACCTTAAAGCGTTATTTGCAAGTGTTAAAATCAAACAAAAAGAGCTGACAAAATGACTGATTCACAGATTTTGCCGTTATATTTGCAACAACGATTCCTGACTACATCGAAGATATTAACAAAAATAAAGTGATTATGAAAAAGTTTGCAAATTATCTCACACCCGCGCTTAGCGTAGTGGCTATCGCTTTCTCTGTGGCAGCCTTCAGTACCACCTGTGCCGCCACCCACAGCGCACCTGCCGTAGGACAAGTGGCCCAGATGCCCACCGTGGCAGCCGGACAGCCTGTCGACCTGACCTATGCCGCCGAGAAGGCATTGCCATCGGTCGTGCATATCAAGTATGTGCAGAACTCCAAGGTGCAGACCGTCGAGGTGCAGCGCGACCCCTTCGAGGACTTCTTCAGCGACCCCTTTGGCGGATTCTTTGGCCGCGGACAGGGACAGGGCGGAACACGCAAGCGCCAGGTGCAGACACCGCGGCGAACGGCCACTGGATCGGGAGTCATCATCTCGGCCGACGGCTACATCGTGACCAACAACCACGTGGTGGAGGGGGCCGACGAGCTCACCGTGACGCTCAACGACAATAAGGAATACTCGGCTCGCATCATCGGCAACGACCAGACCACCGACCTGGCACTCATCAAGATAGACGGGCGCAACCTGCCGGCCATCACCATTGCCAACAGCGACCAGGTGAAGGTGGGCGAGTGGGTGCTCGCCGTGGGCAACCCCCTCGGACTGAACAACACCGTCACCGCCGGTATCATCTCGGCTAAGGCACGCACGCTCGGCGCCAATGGCGTGGAGTCGTTCATACAGACCGATGCCGCCATCAATGCCGGCAACTCCGGTGGCGCTCTGGTCAACACAAGGGGCGAGCTGGTGGGCATCAATGCCATGCTCTACTCGCAGACAGGCTCCTACAGCGGCTACGGTTTTGCCATACCTACCACCATTATGAACAAGGTGGTCGACGACATCAAGAAGTACGGCAGTGTGCAGCGCGCTATGATCGGCATCAGCGGACGCGACGTCAAGACGCAGGTCGACGAAGAGAAAGAGCAGGGCAACGAGGTGGACTACGGCACCATGGAGGGTATCTATGTGGCAGAGGTCGTGGAGAACAGCGCTGCCGAAGAGGCTGGCATCGTGAAGGGCGATGTCATCACCGAGGTCGACGGACAGAAGGTGACCAAGTTTGGCGACCTGAGCGGAATCATCGCACAGAAGCGGCCCGGCGACAAGGTCACGCTCACTTTCCTGCACAACAAGAAGAAGCACAGCAAGCAGGTCACCCTCAAGAACGAGCAGGGCACGACAAAGGTGGTGAAAAATGCCGACCTTGACGTGCTGGGAGCCGACTTCCGGCCCGTGACTAGCGCACAGAAGGAACAGCTCGACATCACCTACGGACTGGAGGTCATCAAGGTGAACGCCGGCAAGATGAAGGATGCCGGAATACCCAAGGGATTCATCATACAGCGCGTCAACGACGAGAAGATGGAGTCGGTGGAGGACCTGGAGAAGGTCGTCAAGGCTGCTTCACGTTCGGCCGAGCCGGTGCTCATAGTGAAAGGTCTCTTCTCTACCGGAAAGCGCGGCTACTATGTCGTGCAGCTGGGCGAGTAAAAACATAACAGACAAACAGATGAAACTGAATATCGCAATCCTCCCCGGCGACGGCATCGGGCCGGAGATTATGAAGCAAGGCGTGGCCGTGCTCGATGCAGTCGCGCGGCGCTTCGGCCATGAGTTCCACTATGAGGAAGCGCTTGTGGGCGCCTCGGCCATCGAGGCTGTCGGCGACCCTTATCCTGCCGTCACCCACGACATCTGCATGCGTGCCGATGCTGTGCTCTTTGCTGCCGTCGGCGACCTGCGCTACGACCATGACCCCACGGCCAAGGTGCGACCAGAGACCGGACTGCTTGCCATGCGCAAGCAGCTCGGGCTCTTCGCCAACATCCGGCCCGTGGCCACCTTCGACTGCCTGCTCCATAAGTCGCCGCTGAAGGAAGAACTGCTCAGAGGGGCCGACTTCGTGGTCATCCGCGAGCTTACCGGTGGCATGTATTTCGGCGAGAAGTATCAGGACGACCAGCGGGCCTTCGATACCAATGCCTATACGCGCCCGGAGATAGAGCGCATCCTGCATGTGGCTTTCCAGATGGTACAGCAGCGCAGAAAGCACCTCACCGTCGTTGACAAGGCCAACGTGCTTGCTTCCTCCAGGCTCTGGCGGCAGGTGGCCAAGGAGATGGAGACGCTCTATCCCGACGTCGAGACCGACTATATGTTCATCGACAACGCATCGATGCGTGTGCTCACCGAGCCGCGCTTCTTCGATGTGATTGTCACCGAGAATACCTTTGGCGACATACTCACCGACGAGACGTCCTGCATCACGGGCTCCATGGGCCTGCAGCCTTCGGCGTCGATCGGACTGCACACGCCGCTCTTCGAGCCCGTGCACGGCTCGTGGCCGCAGGCTGCCGGACAGAACGTGGCCAATCCCGTGGCACAGATTCTCTCGGCGGCCATGCTCCTCGAGCACTTCGGACTACACGACGAGGGGGCAGCCATTCGTCAGGCTGTCGACGACTCGCTTGCGCAGAACGTGCGTACCCCCGACATCCAGGCCGACGGAGCACCACGCTACGGCACAACGGACGTGGGACAGTGGATAGCCCGTCGTGTGGCTGGCGAATAGTAAGGCATAGCCGACAGGATGGGAAAGAATTGTGCGTACAAGCAAGTGAATGCAGCAGTCTGGATGAAGACGCTGCTCGTGATATGGCTGTTGGGCTGTCAGGGGATGTCCTTTCCCCTGGCGGCCCAAACGTCATGGCGTGATTCGCTCTCGACACTCAACAGGCAGATTGCGCTGTCGCCCCGCAGCACCGACCTCAGACTGAGGAAGGCTGCGGTCAATATAGAACTGGGACAGTGGGACTATGCCATCGAGGAGTATGGGCGTGTGCTCGACATCGATGCCGACAATCCTGCCGCGCTCTATTTCCGTGCTTACGCCTATCTGCACCAGCGGCTGCCGCAGATGGCGCAACGCGACTACGAACGCTTTCTGATGCGCTCCCCCCGGCATTTCGAAGCACGCATAGGCCTGGCTATGGCCAAGCGGCAGCTGGGACGCTCTACCGACGCCATGGACCAGCTGAACCTGCTTGTCGAGCAATATCCCGACTCGGCCGTGGCTTTTGCTGCACGGGCTGACTACGAGGCAGAGCTGAAGCTCTACGATGCGGCGCTCTTCGACTGGGACGAGGCCTTGCGCCTGCAGCCTCGCAATGTGTCGTTCGTCGGGGCCAAGATAGAGCTGCTGTGCACCCTGCGTCGCTACGACGAGGCTCGCCACACCATCGGCGAGGCGCTGCAAAGGGGTGTCCCGACTGCAGCGCTGAAGCACTGGACAGATCAACTGAAGTAGCCTCGTCTTATTTCTTTCTTCTTACTTTCTATTTCTTACTCCTTATGTTCCTGATAGCAGATAGTGGAAGCACAAAGACCGACTGGGCCCTGGTAGGCCCGGGAGGCGCAGTGACATCGTTGAAGACACAGGGCATCAACCCTGTGCATCAGTCGGAACAGGCCATCAGCGCCATCCTGCGTGATGAGCTGTTGCCGCAGTTGGGTCATGTGGCCGTGGACCGTGTGTTCTTCTATGGCAGTGGTGTGCGGCCCGACAGGGAACCGCTCATGTCGTCGCTGCTACGTGCTGCGACCGGTGCAGAGGATGTCATGGCCAAGGGCGACCTGCTCGGCGCGGCCCGTGCCCTGTGCGGCCGTAGCGAGGGTTTGGCGTGCATACTGGGAACAGGGGCCAACTCTTGTCTCTTCGACGGCGAGAAGATTGTGGCCAACACACCGCCCTTGGGCTATATCCTCGGCGACGAGGGCAGTGGTGCGGTGCTGGGGCGCGAACTGCTGGGGGCGCTCTACAAGGGCCTGCTGCCGCAAGAGCTCCTTTCGGTCTTCGAGTTCGAGATGGCCATGACGCTGACCGATGTGATAGAGCGTGTCTACCGTCAGCCCATGCCCAACCGTTTCCTGGCGTCTCTTTCTCCTTTCATCCATAGCCATCTGCAGGTGGAGGGGGTGCAGCGCATGGTCGTCGGTTGCTTCCGGAGCTTTCTGCGGCGCAATGTGGTGCCATATCAGCGACCCGACCTGCCCTTGAAGGCCGTGGGAAGCGTTGCTCACTACTATCGCGAGCAGCTGGCCCAGGCCGCAAAGGAAGAGGGCTACACACTGGGTATGACCATGCGTAGCCCCCTGAAAGCTTTGGTGGCCTATCATGCTTCTGCCGCCGTATGAGCGTCGGGGCATGCCAGAGCCGTCAGTCCATGTGAAACAGCTCTGGCAGCGGTATCGTGACGGGCGAGTTGTCGGGGTTCACCTCCATGATGTCGGCCATCATGTCCCACCAGCGCTGGGTGATGGGATCCACGTTCTCCGTGTCCTGCGAGTTGCCCTCCTTCGAGCACTCCTGATAGGCGAAGAGGATGTTGGTGTCTTTGTCCCAGTAGATGCTGTAGTTGCCCACTCCCTGGTCCTTGATCATCTGCTTGAGCTCCGGCCAGATGGCGGCGTGGCGCTTGGCATACTCTTCCTCGAAGCCTGGCTTGAGGAACATCTTGAATGCAAATCTGCGTGTCATAAGTGTTGTCGTTTATCGTTGTTGGTAAGTGATATGTAGTAGCCTATCTTATACAGTTTGAACAGCCTCATCCCAGGATGGTTTCCTAGGAGCATGCGCCGCTCCAGCGTTCCGAAGAGCCGGTGCCACAGTTTGATGCACCATGTCACGCCACGCAGGTGGATGCCCTCGGCAAAGGTGAGCAGGCGTGAGTAGCCCCGCAGGTCGTTGCGGAACTCATGGAGTGTGCGCAGAGCCTCCTCCGTCTTCGCCATGAACACGTCGTTGGCCTCTACGTCGGTGAGCACCATAGGGTTGTCTATGTGGCTGATGGTGATGCCGCCTTGTCTGAGTCCCTTGCCGAAGAGCACATCTTCATAGCCATAGTGCAGGAACCGCTCGTCGAACGGATGGCTCATCATGATGTCGCGTCGCACCATGAAGTTGGTGGTGCGGAAGCTGCGGTAGGGGTTGGCCTGTCGCTGTGCCACGGCATGGCGGCGCTGCTCGCTCCATTCGTAGGTGTAGCGCAGGTTGCGTCCCATCAGCGGTTTGTTGGCACGGACGGCAAAGCCTCCGTCGACGACCTCCTCGCCTTCACTCTCGAGATAGGTGCGCAGAAATCGGTCGCCGGGCAGCTGCATGTCGCAGTCGAGGAAGAGCAGCCAGCGGTATTGGCTTTGCCGGGCCAGGAAGTTGCGTATGGCGGCACGCCCCACGTTGTGCTCCCGGCGGATGTAGCGCAGGCCGGGCATCGGCGCCAGACGGCTGTTGGCCCGTAGGCAGGCCTCGTCGGCAGAACCATCCTCGGCTATGATGAGCTCCGACTGCACACCTGCTGTGCGCAGCTGCTCCAGCTCGCTCAGCAGACCCGTGGCAAGCGCTGTGCAGTCGTAGTTGTAGACAGGTATGAGGATAGAGAGTTCTGTTTTCATCTTTTAGCCCCCAAAATTACACAAAAATAATTAAACGATGGCATAAACTGAAGGAAATGTTTGCCAGTTACGCAAAAAAGCTGTAATTTTGCACCCGCTTTCACGAGATGGAAGCATGAAATTCATTTTTAATTAAAAACAAAACAAAGAACAATGGCAACAAAAATCAGACTGCAGCGCGGTGGCCGCAAGAGCTATGCCTTCTATCGCATAGTCGTCGCCGACGCTCGTGCACCACGTGATGGTCGTTTCACTGAGAAGATTGGTACTTACAATCCCAACACCAATCCTGCCACGGTAGACTTGAATTTCGACCGTGCACTCTACTGGCTTGAGGTAGGCGCCCAGCCCACCGATACCGTTCGCAACATCCTCAGCCGTGAGGGCGTGCTCCTGATGAAGCACCTCAAGGGCGGTGTGAAGAAGGGTGCTTTCGATGAGGCCACGGCTCAGAAGAAGTTTGACGCATGGAAGGCCGACAAGCAGAAGGGTCTGGAGAAGGTCGCAGCCGACGAGGCCAAGGCCAAGAAGGATGCTGCCGCCAAGGCTCTCGAAGCCGAGAAGAAGGTGAACGAGGAGATTGCCAAGAAGGTGGCTGAGAAGAAGGCTGCTGCTGCCGCTGCCGCTGCTGAGGCAGAAGCCGCTGCGGCTGCTCCCGCTGCTGAAGAGGCTCCCGCTGCCGAGGCTTAATGGCTCGAAGGACTTGTCCTTTCTTGCGTACAGTCACATTGTCCTGCTTTCCATCGTTGGAGGGCAGGCCTTTTTTTGTGTAGGGTCTGTTCTCGCACCCTTGCGCCTCCGTCCCCCTCGGTCTCCCTCAGTATTTCTCGAAGTTGATTTGCAGTCCGTTGCTTTGCAGCACCATGTGGTCGGCATTGAGTGTGGCTACAAGGAAATGCTCGTCGAGCTGATTGATGCCGAAGCTCCTGAGCGGTGCGGGATCTTCTATCTTCGGGTCTTCCTGTTCGCGCTTGATGCGGTAGATGTCGAAGACGTGTACTACGCCGCCCTCGTGCTCAAACTTGCAGATGAATATCTCGTCGGTCTGGTGTATGGCTCGTCTTATCTCGAGTATGCGTCCCTGGAATGACCATGTCAGGCTGCTGTCGCGCAGCTCCTTGTGTCCGTGGGTGGCCAGCGTGTCTATGCTGGTGATGAGCCAGAAGCCGTCCAGGTCGCCGTTGGTCGATGTCTCCAGTTCACAGGCTGTCAGCGTCAGCGCCATGGTCATTATGCCCAGTAGCTTTTTCATTCCCATACTTCTATTTCTTTTGTTTGCAGTGGCCGAGCAGTCCCGTCTTCGTCACCGACAGCTGCACGCCCATGTTGTCGCCGTAGATGCGTCCCCGGTCCATGCCCCATGCACAGCGCACCTTCCATCCGCCCAGGCGTGACTGCGGTGCAAACTGGTAGGAGGCCTCGGCCATGAGGCTCACGTTGCGCCGTGGCTCGGGGTAGATGTGGTAGTAGGTGCCGTAGCCCTTCTGCGTCGAGGCGAGCATGCGGTAGTGCAGTCCCTTGACCGGGTCGCCCGACAGGCCGAGGTGCCATGCCACAAAGCGGTTGTTGTGCACCTCTATCATGCCGTCGTCGTTGTAGAGG
>CAJOHP010000057.1:0-3076 GCA_905234355.1 uncultured Prevotella sp.
CATCATGTCGCTGCGTATGACACCGAGGTAAGATGGAAGGAAGTCCTGCGTGTCGTCGCCCTCTTTGGCAAACACTTTGTAGTAGGTCGTGGGCTGTGGGGCGACGTGCAGGTAGGCATAGAGCTGCACGAGCGTGTCGCTCTGCGTGACGGGCACTACAGCAAACGAGTCGACGCCCACTGTGTCGGGCACGGTGCATCGGGCCACGATGTCGGGGCCGTCGTCGCGCCGGATGGTCAGCTGGTAGGTGTAGCCGGGCTGACCGCGCATCTCGGTGGTAGTATATATATAAGGTGGAAAGAAACGACTATCGCTCTTGCCGGTGAGTATCACCTCGCGTGTTCCGTCGCTCACGCTCACGGTGCCCCATCTGACGATATAGCGCTCCAGCGAGTCGAGCGACTGATACTCTTCGGTGATGGGGATGGAGCGGGTCACCCTGACCATGGGGAACTCTCCGGCCTCTATCCATCCCTCTACCACATATTGCGACTGCAGGCTGCTTCCTTCGTGGCCGGAGCAGGCGGTGAGGCAGACGAGCAGCAGGGCCGTAAGCTGTCGGGCGATGAGGGTTGTGGCGAGGGACTTCATTGCAGTAGATGGGAGGGGTCAGAGTGCGCAGTAGTAGTTCAGACTGGGCATGAAGGGCAGTGCGAAGCGGAAAGGCTTGTTGGCAAACGCATTGTTGTAGATCTTCAGGCGGTGAAAGAGATCGTTGTTGTGCATGAGCACGTTGTAGACCGAGAGGTTCAGTCCGCTGCGCCTGCGTCCTTTCCGACTGAAGTCGTAGCTCACCGAGACGTCTGCACGACAGTAGGGCTTCAGCCTGTTGGCGTTGTGCTGTCCAAACTCCGTCACGATGTTGCTTGCCATCAGATAGAACTGTCGGGGCGAGGTGTAGGGCTGTCCCGATGCCAGCACTACCGTGGCGCCGAAGCTCCAGTGGCGGTCCAGACGGTAGGTGGCCACGGCATTCCACTCGTGTGGGCGTTCGTGGTTGGCAGGATACCATCCCTGGTGTCGGCTGTCGTCGAAGCGACGGCGCGCACGGCCATAGGCATAGCTCAGCCATCCGGTCAGCCGTCCTTTTCGCTTCTCTGCTATCAGGTTCACGCCATAGTTGTGGCCATTGCCTCTGAGCAGAATGTTGTCTAAGTCGTACTCATCGTAGAGGAAGTCGTAGACATTGCCGCTATACTCCACCTGATTGTAGAGCTGCTTGTAATAGGCCTCTGCCTCGATGCGCACCATCTTGCTGCAGAGAAAGAGCTCGTAGCCCAGGGCGATGCTGGTGCAACGCTGTGGGTGATTGTCACGGTCGGCCGCTATCCAGAACTCTGTGGGCAGTCCGCTCTGTGAGAAGCCTGTGCGGCACAGATACTGATGGCGCTGTGTAGCGCTCAGTCTCAGCGTGCCTGCTGTGCCTGCATCGTAGGTGAGCGTGGCCGACGGGTCGGCGCTCCAGTGGGTGAATCCGTCGTTGTGGAAACAGGTGGCGCGCAGTCCAGCAGTCAGCTGCAGGCGGGGGGCGATCGTAGCGGTATAGTCGGCAAAGAGGGAAGCCTCGACAGCCTGCTGTCGTGGTTGCGGACGGGTCTTGATGGTGAGGAATCCCTTGGTGTCGGGCTGCTGCGGCTGTATGCTGTGCCATGCAGCATCGACTCCGGTGTGCCAGTGGCTGTCGATATAGTTCAAACGATATCCAGCAGTAGTGATGCGGGAGGGCAGTGTCACGTTCAGGTTGTCTTCGCTCAGGGTGAAGTCGTTGCCGTAGTGCGACATATAGAGGCTTTGCTGCCACTCTGCGCAGTCCAGCCGTCGTATCCAGTGCAGGGCCGCCATCGCGTTCTGCCACGTCAGGCGCGAGGTCAGCGCATAGAGGTCGTCGTCCAAACGCACACGGTCTTGCCCCCAGTAGAAGTCTGCTGTCACTTGGTTGTCGGCATCAGGCTGCCACTGGAAGGTCATGTTGAGGTCGTCGAAGCCGTAGCGCAGCAGCATCTCGTCGATGTGCAGCCATGGGCTGTAGAGCAGGTTCAGATAGGCCGCTCGTGCCGACAACGTGATGGCGGCATCGCTCCAGAGAGGCATGCGCAGGGTGGCTTGCGACGACATAGGGCCTACCGACAGGTCGGCGCTGGTGTGGCGTGCCAAGGTGTCGGCTGTGATCATGTCTATCTGTCCACCAAGACGGTTGGGTGATGCTGCTCCGGCCTGGGTCTTGCTGAGCTGCATCTGGCTGAAGTGCGTGGCGTTGAACACGGAGAAGAAACCCAGCATGTGAGCCGCGTTGTATATGGGTATGCCATTGATGCCCACCATGTTGTGCTGTATGTCACAACCGGCGATATAGAGTCCCGCGTCGTATTCGGAGTTGGTCTGCACGCCGGGCAGCATCTGGGCATAGTGCAGCGGGTCTGCGTTGCCGAGTATGCGCGGCATATCGTCCATGAGGGCCATGCCGATGGCGGTGACACCTTGTACTGGAGTGTCCAGGTGTGAGCGCACGCGGTGTCCCCTCACATTGACATTGCCCAGCGTCTGCTGTAGCAGCGAGTCGCCTTGTGCACTGGCATAAAGCACGGTGCACAAGGCGACGCAGGCAGTCAGCAGCCGGTGGCTGCACGTGTGTGACGATATGAGGGGCACTATACTATTTGTTATTTGAAAAGGTCTTCAAAGTCTTCCATGAGCGTTTCGAAGTTGTCGGTCACATGGCGGAAGGTGTTCTCGTCGAAGAAGCTCTCGAAGCTGTAGCTTGTGCCATCGTTGAAGAACAGTGCGGGTGCTGCCTCCCAGCGTGTACCGTCGTAGGCACGATAGGCCGAGGCCAGCATTTTGCATTGTGCCGAGCTGGCACTGCTGTTGTTGTAGTAGACGTTCAGGTCGACGAGTGCGTTGGCCTTGTTGATCCAGTCCTTGAAAGTTGTCTCGTCGCGACGGTTGTCTTCAGCCTCGTTACAGTATTTGATGAAATCGTCGATGTTGCTCACTGTTCCGCGCACCTGCACCTTGCCCAGCACGTTGACGCTGACGCTGGCCTGTCCGGCTTCCTTCACGCTAAAGTCGTTGCCGT
>CAJOHP010000057.1:3089-25125 GCA_905234355.1 uncultured Prevotella sp.
GTGCCCATACCAGTGTCTCGGCGCCCTTCATCACGGTGGTGGTGACGCTCAGGTTCTGGTCGCCTACGAAGTTGGCACGGTCCACCAGCACATGGTATCCGCACACCTTGGCGTCGACCGACACGGCGTAGCTGTCTGACGAGAGGTCTATCTCCTGCGAGCGCATGTTCAGGGAAGTGGTCACCTTGGTGTCAACCAGTGTGTTGGCACCCTGTGTGAGGGTCACGTTGACGCTCTGTGGCACGCCGATGGCGTTTTCGTAGCGACTGTCGAGCACCTTGGTGTAGGTGTTGTAGTCCCAGTCGTAGTCCTCCTCGTCGAGGATGCTGTGGTGAACAGGCGTATAGCTGGCACTGGCCACTATTTTCAGTACACAGTTGTTGCCGGTCTTGTCGCGGAAGGTGAACTGCAGATAGTCGGCTGTGCCGTCCTTCTGCCAGCCGGCGCTGCCGGCGCTGAAGAGACCGGTGAAGTTGGCCGTGACAATCAGTCTGCGGATGGTCTTGTTGCTGGGCGTGCCCACTTCGCAGGCTTTCAGCCCGTTGTCGTAGCAATCCTCCAGGACGCTCATGTCGTATTCCTCGCCACTGGTACTATGGGTGTTTGAGCTGCTTTTTCCTTCGTTGGTGTAGGTGTCCCTGACATAAAGTAAAAGGTCAGTCAACGACTGGAAATCGCTGGCTTTCACTTTGTTCTCTAGCTCGCGGGCCGTCTGCTCCAAGTAGACTTTCTGCTCGCTCATGGTCATGGTGCTGGTGTTGCTGGGGTCGCCGCCTTGCTGGCCGCCTTGCTGGCCGCCCTGCTGGCCGCCCTGCTGTGTGGTGGCATCGTCGTTGTCATCGCCACAGCCTGTGAGTACTGTGCCGCATGTCATGGCTAAGAATGCGTAGCCTAAGATTTTGATTGCTTTCATGTTGTGATGGATTTATTAGGGATTGTTAGAAATAATTGTTGCAAAGTTAATCATTCTGGACGAAACTGCCAAAGTTTTTTGTTGAATCATTTTGCAACGTGGGAAATATGTCTAAATATGCTCCACCCCTGCTCCTTCTTTTGTGTGTTATCCTCGTGCCGAGGGCGACGCTGGAAAAGAGGGGGCAGGGGTGGGGGATTATGGGAGAAAAGTGTCAGTTACTCATCCATCATCTTCTTGAAGTCGTCGAAGCTGATGGGTTTCATGTTGAGCTTCACGGTCTTCTTAAGGGCCTCGATGAGCTTGATGTCGACGGCACGGTCGACAAACTGGTCTACGTTCTCGCGCTTCTTCAGCTGTTCCTCTGCATAGTTGTCAAGCAGGTCTTCAGGGACGTTGGCCATGCCGTACTGGGCAAACTGTGCACGAATGGCTTCCTTGGCTACGGCTTTGACGTCGGCATCTTCCACCTTAATGCCCGTCTGCTCGGCCAGCTTCTCGCGGATGAGGTGCCAGCGCAGGTGCTCGATGCTTTGTGCAAATTCCTTCTCGTCGACCTCTTTGCTCTGGTCTTTGCTGTTCTGCTTCATGACGCGCTTGAGCAGCTCCTCGGGGAATGTGAGCTCGCCCACTTTTTTATCCATGTAAGAACGCACGTCCATGAAGAACTTGTAGTCACTGTTCATGGCGAGCTGAGGCTTGATGGCATCGCTGATGTGCTGACGGAAGTCGGCCTCGGTCTTCACCTCTTCGCCGAAGACACGTTCAAACAGCTTCTCGTCGACTGAAGCCGGCTGATAGTGGCGTATAGTGGTGAGCTGGAAACTGAAGTCGCTGTCCAGACCTTTTACGTCGTCTTTCTCCATTTTCAGCAAGGCGGCCAGCTCTGCATCGCGGCCATCATAGGCCTTTCTGGGGTTGAAGGTAATGATGTCGCCAAGCTTGGCACCCTCAAACTTCTTCTTCTCGTCCTCATTCTTAATGTAGCTGGGCATAATCTGTGCACCTGCAGCTTCCTTGCCGCCCTCGAGCGTGTTGCCCTCGGCATCGAGCTCTCGCATGTCGCCGATGAGCGTGTCGTTGCCGCTCCACTCCTCGGCTTCGACCATCTCACCATTCTGGTTGGCCAGCATCGTGACCTGCTCGTCTATCATCTTGTCGTCTACGCCGATGTTGTAGTAGTCGATCGTATCCTGGTCTGTCAGCTCTGCTGTAATCTCGGGTGCCACAGCAATGTCGAAGAAAAACTCGAAGGGGCCGTCGCCGGCAAAGTCGAGCGGCTGCTGCTTCTCCTGATTGTTGAGAGGCTCGCCAAGCATCTGTATCTTGTTATCACGTATATACGCTGTGAGCTTTTCACCAAGCAGGCGGTTCACCTCGTCCACCTTTGCTGCAGTGCCATACTGCTTCTTGATGAGCCCCATGGGCACCATGCCGGGACGGAAACCGGGCATCTGGGCCTTCTTGCGATAGTCCTTCAAGGTCTTTGCTACCTTCTCTTCATAGTCGGCCTTCTCAATGGTGATGGTCATCAGACCATTGATTTTGTCGGCACATTCAAACTGGATGTTCATTTCTTTTGTTGGTTACCTTATTAATATATAATATTGTCTTTTTCAATTCAAGGCGCAAAATTACTCATATTTGGCGTAAAACGCGCATGATTTTGTTTTTTTAACGTACTGTTTGCCTTCATCACTCCTTTCGGCATAGTGATTGCGGTTAAAGAGATATAAAAAATCAGGCTGACATGGCCATATATCATTTATTTTATCTAATTTTGTGCCCTTAAAAAGAAAATAATAACAATTGATATGAAAGACTTCAGAAAATATGCTACCCAGCACTTAGGTCTGAACGGCCTGGTGCTTGACGATGTGATGCGCACTCAAGCACAGTACATGAACCCTTACATCCTGGAGGAGCGCCAACTGAACGTGACGCAGATGGATGTGTTCTCCCGCTTGATGATGGATCGCATCATTTTCCTTGGCACCGAGGTGAATGACTACACGGCCAACACCCTGCAGGCTCAGCTGCTCTATCTGGACTCTGTAGACCCCGGCAAGGACATCTCTATCTATATCAACTCCCCTGGTGGTTCGGTTTATGCTGGACTAGGTATCTATGACACCATGCAGTTTATCCAGAGCGATGTGGCCACCATCTGCACAGGCATGGCCGCCTCGATGGCTGCTGTGCTTCTTGTGGCAGGCAAGGAGGGCAAACGCAGTGCACTGCCTCACAGCAGGGTGATGATACACCAGCCATTGGGCGGAGTGCAAGGACAGGCCAGCGACATAGAGATAGAGGCTCGCGAGATACAGAAGGTAAAGAAAGAACTCTATACCATCATAGCCGAGCACTCCCATACGGACTACGACAAGGTGTGGGCTGACAGCGATCGCAACTACTGGATGACAGCCGACGAGGCTCGTGACTACGGAATGATAGACCAGGTGCTCTGCAAGAAATGAAAAAGGTATGCAATTTCTGCGGCCGCAACGAGCATGATGTGCGGCTGCTCATCACCGGCGTGAACGGATACATCTGCGAAGACTGTGTCCAGCAAGCTTACCGCATAGTGAAGGAGTCGGGTATCACCGATGATCAGCATGCGGCCGGAGGCAGTCAGTTTAAGACGAAGAAGGTGCCCAAGCCCCGCGAGATAAAAGACTATCTCGACCAGTATGTCATAGGGCAGGACGAGGCCAAGAAATTCCTCTCCGTGGCTGTCTACAACCACTACAAGAGGCTTCAGCAACCTGCAAGCGACGACGGTGTGGAGATAGAGAAGAGCAACATCGTCATGGTGGGGTCTACCGGTACGGGAAAGACCCTCCTGGCCAGAACCATTGCACGGCTGCTCGACGTGCCCTTCACCATCGTCGATGCCACGGTATTCACCGAAGCCGGATATGTGGGAGAAGACGTCGAGAGCATACTCACCCGACTGCTGCAGGTGGCAGACTACAACGTTGATGCGGCAGAGCGAGGCATCGTCTTCATAGACGAGATAGACAAAATAGCCCGCAAAAGCGACAACCCCTCCATCACACGCGACGTCAGCGGTGAGGGCGTGCAGCAAGGACTGCTCAAGCTACTTGAAGGCACCACGGTCAACGTGCCACCGCAGGGAGGACGCAAGCATCCGGATCAGGAGTACATTCACGTGGACACACGCAACATCCTCTTTATATGCGGCGGAGCATTCGACGGCATTGAGCGTAAGATAGCACAGCGCATGAACACCCACACCGTGGGCTACAACTCTGTGCAAAACGTGCGCAAGATAGACAAGGAAAACCTCATGCAGTATGTGCAGCCGCAAGACCTCAAGTCATTTGGACTCATCCCCGAGATCATAGGCCGTCTGCCTGTGCTCACCTATCTTAACCCGCTTGACCGTGACGCGCTGCAGCGCATCCTTACCGAGCCTAAGAACTCGATAGTGAAACAATATGTGAAGCTGTTCAAGATGGACGGCATCACGCTCACATTTACGCCAGAGGCTCTCGACCTGATAGTCGACAAAGCCGTGGAGTATAAGCTCGGGGCACGCGGACTGCGCAGCATCGTCGAAGCCATCATGACCGATGCGATGTTTGATGTGCCATCGAAGAGTCTGAAGAAGTTTGAGGTGTCGCGCGACTATGCCGAAAAACAGCTCGCTTCGTCTAGACTTCAGTAGTACAGCCGCTGTTCACGGGCGTATGACGGCAAGAGAGGTTATCGCGCATATGGAGTCGCTGCACAACGAAGAGCAGCGGCGGGTGTTGATGCGGTTTTTCAAGACAGGACCGGGAGAGTATGGCCAGGGCGATGAATTCCTAGGGATGAAGGTGCCGCAGACGCGCGAGGTCGTCAAGGCCGTGGCTAAAGACTTCCCAATAGATGAAGTGCCGGTATTGCTGTTGTCGGAGTGGCATGAAGTACGGCTCTGCGGACTGCTGATACTAGTGGACCAATTCGAACGACTTTTGGCAAGACGGAGGATAAACGACGTGGAGGCCATAAAAAAGCGCGACGCCATACTGACGATGTACCTGCAGTATGCTGAACGGGCGAACAACTGGGACCTGGTGGATCTCTCGGCACCAAAAATACTGGGAGGATGGCTGGTTGCCCCCCTCTTGTCCCTCCGGGAGAGGGAGAAATGGTCTTGTCAGTCGGGTAAGGATGAGCGTGCTATAAAGCAGACGGTCATAGACGACCTTGCAAATAGCGACAACCTTTGGCGACAGCGCATGAGCATCGTCTGCACGTGGAAGACATCACAACAGGGCGACCCGTCATGGTGCCTGCGCTATGCTGAGATGCACCTGCACCACCCCCACGACTTGATGCACAAGGCCGTGGGCTGGATGCTGCGCGAGATGGGCTGGCGGTGCAGCATGGACTTGCTACGCGATTTTCTTCGTCAGCATGTGCGCGAGATGTCCCGCACCACGCTGCGCTATGCCATCGAGAAAATGTCGGAAGAAGAACGTCGTGTATTTATGAACATCCGTTGAATGTCACTGGAAACACATCTGAACATAGAGAACATAGAGCGCAGTCGCGACGGTGTGGAGTATCATCCGCTGCAACCGTTTTTACCCAGAAATGCGCGGGTACTGTTCCTGGGCAGTTTTCCGCCACAGCGCAAACGGTGGTGCATGGACTTCTATTACCCCAACTTCATCAACGACCATTGGCGTATCGAGGGGGCGGTGTTTTTCGATGACCGTACCCGGTTTGTGGACGAGGAGAAGAGACAGTTCCGACTCGATGATATCGTAGCGTTCTGCCGCATGAAAGGCATCGCTTTCTTCGACGCCTCGACAGCAGTCAAACGCTTGCACGACAATGCGTCGGACAAATACTTGGAAGTGGTGGAACCTACCGATGTACGGGCGCTCATAGCCCGTCTGCCCCATTTGCGTGCTGTCGTCACCACTGGCGAGAAGGCCACTGAAATCTTCTGCACATTGATGGGCATTTCGGTAATACCTAAGGTCAACTCGTTTGTGGATGTTCCTGGCGTGAGAAATCCTGACGGCGAGCAGGTCGTGCTCTACCGGTTGCCTTCGTCTTCACGAGCCTACCCCTTGGCATTCCACAAAAAGGTGGAGGCTTACAGAAAGATGTTTATGCTGATAGGGATGTCTATGGGCTAAGGTCCGCAGTCCTCTCAAAAGCGTGCAAGATTACCGCCGGCACATCCATGTAGTGCGTCAAGGAAGTAAGACGTCACACCAAGGTGACACTGTGGCAATGATATTTTCTTTCGAGTCGCTTAGCAAAGATTATCGTGCTGTGCGGTTGACATTTGTCCAAATTTGTGCTCAATTTGTTTCCCCCAAAAACTACTCACCCCCGCCGTCGAGCAACGTGACTTTTATTTTGGAAATGCGATGCCCGTCGAGAGCGGCAATCTCAAAGCGGAACTGCCCATACTCTATTTGCTCATTGGGCTTGGGGAAGTCACCCTTCAGTTCCAGCAGCAGGCCGGCCAGCGTGTCAGCTTCTCCTTCCACCTGTTCAAACACATCGTCGTCGAGGTGCAGTATTTTGTAGAAATCGCTCAGCAGAGTTTTGCCTTCAAACAAGAAGCTGTTGGCCGACAGACGTACATAGGTGCGCTCTTCTTCGTCATACTCGTCGTTTATCTCGCCAACAATCTCTTCGAGGATGTCCTCAAGTGTGACGATGCCGCTGGTGCCGCCGAACTCGTCGACCACGATGGCTATGTGCACCTTGTTCTCTTGGAAGTCGCGCAGCAGGTCGTCTATTTTCTTCGTCTCTGGCACAAAGTAGGGTGGGCGAATGAGCGACTGCCAGCGGAAGGTCGTCGGCTTGTGCAGATGAGGCAGCAGGTCTTTGATGTAGAGTATGCCGCGCACGTTGTCGATGGAGTCCTGATACACCGGTATGCGAGAGTAATTGTTCTCGACGATGCTTTGCAGCACGTCGGGGAAGGCAGAACGGAAGTCCAGTGCCACTACGTCTTGTCGGCTGGTCATCACCTCTTTAGCCGTCTCGTCGCCGAAGCGCACGATGCCCTCCAGCATGTTCTGCTCTTCTTTCAGCTCTGTCTTGTCGGTCAGTTCGAGCGCTTGTTCCAGGTCGTCGACGCTAAGCACGTGGTTCTCCTTTTGCACCATGCTGCCAAGCAGTGCGCCCGAACGGATAAGAATGGATGAAAGCGGATAAAACAGGCTGCGCAGACTAAGTATGGTGGCAGCACCTGCGCGGCACACAGCGAGTGCGTGTTGGCCGCTATAAATCTTTGGGATAATTTCGCCGAAGAGCAGCAGCAGAAAGGTGAGCAGCACGGTGACCACGACAAACTGCACCCAGTAGGCATCGCCAAAGTCGAAGACCTGAGCAAAGAAATAGTTGCAGAGCATGATGATGGTGACGTTCACCAGGTTGTTGGTAATGAGGATGGTGGCCAGGGTGCGCTCCGAGTCCTCCCGAAGCTGCTTGATGTGTCTGTCGGCCCTATGGCGTTCAGGGTCGAGCTGGTTGAGGTCGTTGGGACTAAGTGAGAAAAAGGCTATCTCCGAGCCTGAGGCGAAGCCGGAAAGAAAAAGTAGGACGATGACCAGTGTGGCCGCAATAATGGCCCCTGTGGAGGGGGGATACACCTGTACCTCGTTGAGCAAATGTAGGAAAGAGTCCATGACGAGTGTTTGTGTGGGTTAGAAAGGCAGAGGCTCATCCTCCTGTTGCAGCGACTGGTGAGACGGCTGCGCCGTGCCGCCTTGCTGAGGAGACTGTGCAGCGGCTGTCTGCTGAGCCTGCTGCTTGGAAGACAGAAGTTCCATGTTGTCGGCCCATATCTCCGTGACATACTGTCGCTTGCCATGCTTGTCATCATAGCTGGTGTAGCGCAACCGCCCCTCGATATAGAGCTTGTCGCCCTTGTGCACGTATCGCTCCACGATTTCAGCCAGGCGGCGCCAGAGGATGACGTTGTGCCAGTCGGTACGGTCGGGCACCTGCGTGCCGTTTTGCAGGGTGTAGCCTTTTTCTGTCGTGGCAAAGCGGAAACGTGCTACTGCCATGCCTTGGTCCACGTAGCGCACTTCCGGTTCGGTGCCCACATGGCCTATCAGCATTACCTTATTCATATCTGTGCAGTGTGTTTGTCGTGTGTATGGTTTATATTTTTAAGGTGTGGCTGAGTCTGCTTCCTTACTGTTTGCAGTCGCCCAAGTAGCAGAATTTGTAATTCTTTCCTTTCACCGAGGGGAACTGGCTGCGGTCGTCCACGCGACTGCGCAGGTGTTCTACGATGCGGTTGTAGCAGTCCATGCCAGAGTGAGCTTTCAGTTGTGCCACGAAGTGCGTGTCACGATACTGAAACTTTCCTGTGCCGGGCACCATCAGCACACGCTTGAAGTCTAAGGTACCCTCATACCAGCCATAGCGCTCCTCGTTGAGCTTCTGCATTACAGGCGGTGTGACATGCTCTTTGGCCTCTCTGTCTGTCTGCCGCAGGGCTTTCTTGTCCTTGAAGTCCTGCATATTGGCTGCCTCGGTCTTGATGATGATGAAATAGACGCGTGGGCGTATCTTATAGCGCTTTGGGAAAAAGACGTCGCTGGCTGCGTAGTCGCGGATGTCGGCTTCGAGCACAGGATTCATTTCTATTTCACTGATGCCGCCCAGAAAATCGATAGCCTCATCAGCAGTGTGGACTAGTGTCTCTTTGTCGAAATACCTAAGATATAAATTCATCGAAGTAGATAATTTGTTTTCCTGTTTTTACTAAATGATAAAAAATGTCTGACTATCTGCTTAGAAATAAAAAAAAACTCACATCGTGTGTAAGTTTTCTCATCATTGCATGTTAATCATTACTTTACTATAAAGAGCGGAAAACGGGACTCGGACCCGCGACCCCAACCTTGGCAAGGTTGTGCTCTACCAACTGAGCTATTTCCGCAAAACAAAAATGTGAAGAGGAGGAGACTCGAACTCCCACGTCGCAATTGACACTACCCCCTCAAAGTAGCGCGTCTACCAATTCCGCCACCTCTCCATCATTATTTATTTTACACATGAAACAAAAAAGAGTGCCCAGAACAGGACTCGAACCTGCACGCCTCGCGGCACACGCACCTGAAACGTGCGCGTCTACCAATTCCGCCACCTGGGCTTTTCGATAAGTATGTGCTTATCGCTCTTTTTGTCTCAACATGTGAGCGGAAAACGGGACTCGGACCCGCGACCCCAACCTTGGCAAGGTTGTGCTCTACCAACTGAGCTATTTCCGCTTGTATTACATCTTTCGATGCGCATCTCTCTTGATTGCGGGTGCAAAGGTACGACTTTTTTTTGAACTGCCAAAACTTTTCGTCTTTTTTTTTGGAAAAAATCGCTAATCCATTCTGATCAGGTAGTCTTCATAGCCAAAAGAACGCAGTATTTCGAGTTTTCCGTCGCTATGCAGCATGCCTATGTCCGGATGCTGTATGCCATTGAACATGGTGGTCTTCACCGTGGTGTAGTGTATCATGTCCTCGAAGATAATCATTTCTCCAGGCTGCAACTCGTGGTCGAATCGCCAGTAGCCCATGAAGTCGCCGCTCAGGCAGCTGTTGCCTCCTAGCCTGTAGGTGAAAGGGCTTGTGGGGTCTTCTTCCCCTGTGTGCTTAGCGCCGCGCACCTCGGGGTAGTAAGGCATCTCCAGACAGTCGGGCATATGGCATGTGAAACTCACGTCGAGGATAGCCGTGCGCACGCCTTTGTCTTCCACCACGTCGACGACATGGCTCACCAGTGGTCCTGTCTGCCAGGCAAAGGCACTGCCTGGCTCCAAGATGATGTGCAGCCAAGGGTAGCGGGTGTGCAGGCCCAGGAGCAGGCTTATGAGGTGCTCCACGTCGTAGTCCCGCCGTGTCATCAGGTGGCCACCGCCCAGATTGAGCCATTTCACCTGCGGTAGCCATGGGCCGAACTTCTGCTCCAACCTTTCGAGTGTGCGTCCTAGCGCATCGGCATCGCTTTCGCAGTGGCAGTGGCAATGGAAACCTTCTATGTCGGCCGGCAACTGTGCAGGCAGCTTGTCGGCCGTCACGCCAAAGCGAGTGCCGGGAGCGCAGGGGTTGTAGAGTTGTGTCTCTACCTCGGAATACTCGGGGTTGATGCGCAGTCCGATGCTTGCCCTGCCGCCCACGCGATGGTGTAGCCGCTGGTATTGAGAAAGCGAGTTAAACGTGAGATGCGACGAGCAGTCTGCTATATCGTCGAACTCCTCGTCGGTGTAGGCAGGCGAGTAGGTGTGGGCCTTCGCGCCAAACTGTCCTACGGCCAGTCGTGCCTCGTTGAGTGAGCTGGCAGTGGTGCTGCTGATGTATTCTCGGAAGATGGGAAAGGTCTTCCGGCCTTGAATGCCAGGATGATTTCAACGTCAGCCCGGCGGGCCACGTCGCTGATGAGCTGCAGGTTGCGGCGCAGTCTGTCTTCTTCTATAATATAAATAGGTGCAGGCATTTTTATGTGATAAGTGATAAGTGCTATCGCAGTCGTAGTTGGTCGCCCACCCGCAGGTCATAGTCGGGCGAGAGACGGTTCATCTTGTAGAGCGATTTCAGGCGTATGCCATACTTCTGTGCGATGCTATACATTGACTCGCCTTTCTTTACGTAGTGCAGGCGGTCCTTATACTCCTTTGGGGCTTTTTTCTGTTTCTTCTTCAGCCAGATGATTTCTCCTGGGGTGATGGGGGCGTCCTTGTCTCGCTCGTTGTAGCGTGCTATCTTTTTGTAGGATATTCCGATTTCGTCGCCGATGAGCCTGAAGGTGTCGCCGCTACGTGCTATGATGTAGTAGTTCTTGTTGTATATCTTCAAGACGTGCAGCGGCTGGTTGGTGGTAGCGCGGTCCTTGGCATGGCTGGCCATGAACTTGTCATAGGTTTTAGCCTTGTCATACTCATAGAGCTTATATAGCTGTATGATGTCTATCAGCCGCTGGGCATACTGCGGATTGGTGGCATAGCCAGCAGCCTTGAGCCCTTTTGCCCATCCTCGGTAGTCGGTCAGTTTCAGTTTGAAGAGTGCGCTGTAGCGTTTGCCCGTAGCCAGGAAGCGTGAGTGGTCTTCAAAGGACTCGTAGGGCGAGTCGTAGGCTCGGAAGCACTCGTTGCGCTGGTCATCGTCGTGATAGACCTTGCGTCCTCGCCACTCGTGGCACTTGATGCCGAAGTGGTTGTTGCCTTTGCGGGTGAGCTCGCTGTTGCCTGCGCCCGACTCGAGTATGCCTTGCGCCAGCGTGATAGACGCAGGCACACGCCACTTCTGCATCTGCTCGATGGCGATGTCCTTGTATTGGTAGATGTATTGTTGGTATTGCTGGTTCCACTTCATCTGCGCCAGCGCAGATCCGGACAATAGCCATGAGCAGAGCAGCACCGATATGGTTTTTCGCGTGGTCATGTCATTGTTTTATCTTGTCCCAGGCATTGCTTTGGGAGGCGTTGATGCCGAAGAGTATGTCGTAGACCGATTCTTTCTCTTTCTGTGTGCCTTTTCCTTTGTATATGTTTGCCAGCTCGTCTCGCTTGTAGTCGGTCCATATCTGCGGCAGCAGGCTCAGCGGTTTGTTTTCGTGCGCCTGTTTGAGATCGGTCTCCAGGGCGGTGGTGATATTGGTGCGGCCGCGTTCGGCGTTGTTGGCCATCTCGTCCAGACCGGTGCGGTAGTAGTCGTACTGCAGCTGGCGGAAAGGCTTCATTCCCTCATCGAGGTAGTCGTTGATGATGGCGAAGCGGTTGCGGGAGTCTTCAAACGATTTCCACCCGGGGAAGTCGAGGCTTTGTGCATTGTTGACCAGATACATGCAGCGCTGCAAGACGTCGGTGCCCCCAAGGGGGGAGAAACTGTCGAGGTCGAGTCCGATGATGAGATAGGCATAGTATGCCACAAGGGCGATGAGCTGATTGTCGATGACCTCCTCGTTGAAGTTGAGTTGGTCGAACTGTGCATACTCAAAGACGAAGTTCTTATCGCTGTTGTTATACAGCGTAGAAGTATAGGCTGAGTTGTAGACGGGCCTGTTGGCCTGTATGAGTGCGTTGCATGTGAAGAGATTGGCCGACTGGTCGTACTTGCTCACCGTGATGTTGAAGTTGCATACGATACGCTCATTTTCCTGAAACTGCAGGCTGGTCCATCTTTGCTCGTTGATAAACTGCTCGAGGTTCTGCTGCAGGTTGTCGAAGACCGATGCGTCGGTGCCCTGTATCTGCTGGTGGTTGATGGTCACCTTGGCCTGCAGCTCCTGGGCATTGCTCTTTCCTGGCCATGTCAGGCAGGGTAGGGCAAGCATGGCACATAGTGCGTGGGAGGCTATCTTCATCTTGTTCATGTGTGTGTTATGCCTATTATTTCGATGCTGATTGCGAAGCTGCGCCGAAGTGTCGCTCCAGCTCGTCTATGATATCGGCTGCTACCTGTTGTTTAGGTTTCTTGGCGTAGTCTCTTCGCCCGTGTCGGGAGATGATGGCTATCTGGTTGTCGTTGCTCTGAAAGCATGTGCCCTTGTTGCGCAGGGTGTTGAGCACGATGAAGTCCAGGTTTTTCTTCTCCAGTTTGAGCAGTGCGTTCTGCTCCTCATTGTCGGTCTCGAGTGCGAAGCCCACGAGCATCTGCCCCGGTTGCTTCAGCCGTCCCAGCTCGGCCGCGATGTCGGGGTTTGGTACAAGCTGCAGCTGCATGGTCTGTCCCACGCGTTTTATCTTTTCCTCGGCGGCATGCTCTGGGCGGAAGTCGGCTACGGCAGCGCAGAGTATGGCAGCGTCGGCAGTGGCAAAGGCGCTGGTGGCAGCCTCATACATTTGACGGCAGTTCTCCACGTCGATACGTTTTATGTCAGGATGAGGCGTGTCGAGTGCCACGGGGCCTGCCACGAGCGTCACCCTGGCTCCACGCCGGGCGCATTCTTCTGCCAGTGCAAAGCCCATCTTGCCGCTGCTGTAGTTGCCGATGAAGCGCACGGGGTCTATCCTTTCATGTGTAGGGCCGGCCGTGATGAGCACATGTCGTCCGGTAAGTGATGGCGGTGTAGGGTGAAGCGATGCTTCTTCGGCGAAGAAGCGGTCGAGTGCTTCCACAATCGTTTCCGGCTCCTCCATGCGTCCTTTTCCCTCTAGTCCGCTGGCGAGGAATCCGTTGCCGGGCTCTATGATGTGATGGCCCATCTGTCGGAGCTGCTGCAGGTTACGCTGTGTGACGGGGTGGGCATACATGTCCAGATCCATGGCAGGTGCCACAAAGACCGGCGCCTTCATAGAGAGATAGGTGGTCACCAGCATGTTGTCGGCCACACCGCTCACCATCTTGCCCAGTGTGGCTGCTGTGCAGGGTGCAATGAGCATGGCGTCGGCCCATAGGCCGAGGGCCACATGGCTGTGCCATGTACCGTCGCGCTGCGAGAAGAAGTCGCTCACGACGGGCTTCTGGGTCAGTGCAGAGAGGGTGATGGGGGTGATAAACTCCTTGCCTGCAGGAGTGATGACCACCTGCACCTCGGCACCTCTCTTCACCAGCAGTCGGATGATCAGGCATGCCTTGTAGGCTGCAATCGATCCGGTGATGCCCAGCACGATTTTCTTTCCTTTTAGCATATTGCGTGGTCTTGCCTTTATATATATAAATAAGGTGTGGCTCCGTGGCTATTGCAGTTCCTGTAGGCGTGCGATGTATTTTCCCAAGATGTCGAATTCGATGTTGACTGTCGTTCCCACCTCAATATCCTGGAAATTGGTGTGCTCCAGAGTGTAGGGTATGATGGACACTTGAAAAGAAGACACGGTGGGGTTGCACACGGTCAGTGATACACCATTGACGCTTACAGAGCCTTTGTCTACCGTGAAGTAGCCTTTCCTTGCCATGGCGCGATCCTCCGGATAGGAAAAGGTGAAGTATGTCGACCCGTTGGCATCGCGTTTTTCCACGCAGGTGGCTGTCTGGTCCACATGTCCTTGTACGATGTGGCCGTCGAGCCGCCCGTTCATCAGCATGGAGCGTTCCACATTCACTTTGTCGCCCACACGAAGCCGCCCCAGATTGGTGCGCTCCAGTGTTTCCTTCATGGCCGTAACAACGTAGTTGGTGCCGTCGTTCTTCACTACGGTGAGGCATACGCCGTTGTGGGCCACGCTCTGGTCGATGGTCAGCTCGTGGGCAAAAGCGCAGGTCAGGGTAAAGTCGATATTGTCTCTGTCTTTGTTGATGGCTACAACCGTAGCAAATCCTTCTATGATACCGGAAAACATATCCTTATGTTTTTTGTTCTGATAAAAAAGAGGGCACACCGGTGATGTGATGAAAACTCCTTTATCACAGGTTGTGGGAGCTCTCTGCCTTTGTAATCCACCGGCTTGTGCTGTCGTCGAAACTACAGTCTGTGCTTGGTTAGTGGCCCGCCATTGGCAAGAAAAGACGTCCCGGTTTTCATTGTTATTTGATGAGTATCCCAATCTAACCGGTGCACCCCATAATGTCTAACGCTGCAAAGGTACAAAAAAAAAGTGAATGACGTGTTTCCGCCCTGTATTTATTTGCCGCTGCTCACATTTATTAACGCTTTCCTTTCACCAGCCAGTCGTCGATGAGCTGACGGGCGATGGACAGCTTTTCTGGCAGCCGTGGCAGGTGGTCGCGGTGAAACCATCCTCCTTTTTCCAGCTCTTCGCGCTGCAGGTGCGGCTCGCCGCCGGCATAGTCGGCATGAAATCCCACCATCAGTCCGCTAGGGTAGGGCCACGGCTGTGAGCCGAAGTAGCTCAGGTTGCAGATGGTCATGCCCGTCTCCTCCATCACCTCCCGGCAGGTGGCCTCTTCGAGCGTTTCGCCTGTTTCCACAAAACCGGCGATGAGTCCGTAGAAGTCGCTGCGGAAGTTGCGTCCGCGAGCCAGGAATACCTCGTCGGGTCCACGGTGTATGAGCACGATGACTGCTGTGGCCAGCTGTGGCCACACCTCCTTGCCGCACTGTGTGCAGCGTTTAGATATGTCGGTATGTAGTTGCATGGGTGCCCCGCACACGCCGCAGAAGTGTGTGTTGCTGTCCCAATAGATGAGCTCGGCGCACTTGCCTGCCTTGAGATAGAGTGCACGGTCCAGCTTATAGTAGCTCTGCCTAAGAGGGCATAGTTCGTAGCGCGATGTGTCAGCCGCCTCCGGACTGTCTATGGTGTAGGCGCAGACTGGTGTCCCATTGTCCATGGGGGCTATCTGCAGTTGTCTTGTCCAAGGTTTTATGGCCGTGGGGGGGGCGGCACCGAGCGGTATAGTAAAGGTGCTGCCGGAACACCGTTCCAGCAGCACCGATTCTTTGCAAAACACAAAGTAGTATTGTTCCTTCATCAGATGCCCAGCTTCTTGCGGATATTCTTGGGGATGGCATTCTTGTTGATGAGGAAGTCCATCGTGTTGGCGGCAATGAAGGTCTTGGTCATGTACCAGATGCCTTTGTATTCGCCGGTCTCACCCCACGAGTTCTTCACCATGTAGTATTCCTTCCCGTTCTGGTCCTTGGCCACTCCGTAGATGAGCATGCCGTGGTCGTCGGTCAGTTCCCAGTTGTCGAAACGCTCCTGTCTTAGCTCCTGTGTGGCCTTGATCTCTGGCACGTTGACTCCGAGCGAGTCGATGATGTCGCGCTTCTTTGCCGGTGCCAGTTTCAGCCAGCGGGCCATGTCGCTGCCGCGCAGGCTCTGTGCTGCCTTGCCGTCGACGGCGTAGGCCAGTCCCTGGCGTGTGAAGCCGTCTTCACTCACGTCGCCGCCCCATGCCACGGTGTAGCCCTCAGCCACAGCGTTGTCGATGACCTGCATCATCTCGTCCATGGGCAGGTTGTAGCTCTGTGGGAAGCGCCAGTTGTCCTGTACCTCCACGGCGAAAGTGGTGTAGAAAGGATGATGGGTGTAGCTCGTGATAGAGACATAGTCGTCGAGATTGATGCCGAGGCTCTTGACGAAGGTCTGCGGGGTGTACTTCTTTCCTTCATAGACAAACTCGTCGGGGCATTTGCCCAGATAGGCATCGAGTATGCCCTGCAGTCCCACCTTCCACTGGTTGGATATTTTCTTTGCATCGCTCTTGGCCACGGCTGCCACATAAGGCTCGAGCAGAGAGAAGAACTCGTTGAAGTTGTTGAGCGAGTCGCCGTAGAGCGATCCGGGGAAGGGCATGGCCTCTTCAGGGCAGATGCCATACTGCTTCATCACGGCCAGTGGGTCTTCGGCCGAGCCTCCCTGTGCAAACTGGCAGTCGCCGTGGTAGCGCACCACCTGTATGGCGCGGTCCATGTAGGTCTTGTTCTCTACAAACGATTCACACAGGTCATAGGTCTTGCCCGTGGCCTTGAGTATCTCGGCCTCAAAGAAGGACAGGGTGGAGTAGCACCAGCAGGTGCCGCTGCGGTTCTGGTCCTTGATGCTGGTGATGGGGTTCTCCTTGATGGTGGTAAAGACGGGCTTGTTGCTTTTTGCCGAGTCTTTCTCCTCGGCATGTGCATTGACGGCCAGCAAGGCGAGCAATGCGCAGGAAATGATTTTCTTCATTGTAGTAAAAAGTTATTGTTACATTTGCAATAGTCTCAGAATGGCAGTGAGAGCATCTCCTCCAGATCGTCGATGTGGTAGGGTATGCGCTTGTGCCCCATGAATCGGCATCCGTCCTCGGTGATGAGCAGATCGTCCTCTATGCGTATGCCTCCGAAGTCTTTATACTGCTCTATCTTGTCGAAGCAGAGGAACTGCTCGCAGTGCTTCTGCTCTCGCCATAGGTCGATGAGGTGAGGTATGAAGTAGATGCCCGGCTCGTCGGTCACGACGAATCCCGGCTGCAACCGTCGTCCCATGCGCAGGCAGTTGGTGCCAAACTGGTCGAGGTTGGGGCGTGTCTCGTCGTCGAATCCCACGTAGATTTGCCCGAGTCCCTCCATGTCGTGCACGTCCATGCCCATCATGTGTCCCAGTCCGTGAGGTAGGAACATGGCGTGGGCGCCGGCCTGCACTGCTTCGTCGGTGTCGCCCTTCATCAGTCCGAGCTCCTTCAGGCGCTCTGTCATCAGGCGGCATACGGCGAAGTGCACGTCCATGTATTTCACTCCGGGCTTTGCCACCTGCAGCACATAGTCGTGACACTGCTCTACGATGCTGTAGATTTCGCGCTGCTTCTGTGAGAAGGTGCCGCTAACGGGCATGGTACGCGTGTGGTCGGAGCAGTAGTCGTCGAGCTCGCATCCTGCATCACAGAGCATGAGACGTCCGTCCTGCAGATAATTGTCGCTGGGCGTGCCGTGCATGATTTCGCCGTGCTGCGTGAGTATGGTGGCAAACGACACGCCTTGTGCCAGTTGTCGTGCCGTGCCGTCTACGATGCCTCCGATGTATCGTTCTGTGACGCCTGAGTGCATGGCTTTCTGTGCGGCGGTGTGCATCTCGTAGCCCACGTTGCACGCCCTTTCGATGGCGTCAATCTCTTGTATCTCCTTTGTGGCACGCATGGTGACCACCGCTTTTATCAGCTCCACCGAGGCGGCCTCCTTCTGCTGTGAAGGGTGCAGTCCGAGCAGGTCCATGAGCATGATCTGCGTGTCGTGGCGATAGGGAGGCAGGAAGTGCACTTCCTGTCCGGCCTTGCGGGCTGTGGCCACGATTTCGGGCAACTGCTTCATGGGCATCGTGGTGCTCACGCCCACCTGTGCGGCCAGTTCGCTGACGCTGGGCACGAAGCCCATCCACACGATGTCGTCTATGTCGATGTCGTCGCCCACCAGCATGTCGCGGTCGTTGTCCACATCGATGATACCCACCAGCCCGTCGCGGTGCTGTCCGAAGTAGTAGATGAAGGTAGAGTCCTGCCGCATAGGTGCATAGCTGTTGGCAGGATAGTTGGCCGGTGCCTCGTTATTGCCCGGCAGGATGATGAGCCCGCTGCCCATAAGCTTCTTCAGCCGGGTCCTGCGGCGCACGTATGTCTCTCTGTCAAACATGTTTGTTTTTGGCTAAATTGTTAATTTCCTGCAAAAGTACACATTATTTGCGGAAATAGTTTACCTTTGCATATTAAATAATGATAAAAAGTTATGAAATTAGGTCGCGACACGGGTTTAGTGCTTGAGGGCGGGGGTATGCGTTGTGCTTTCACCTGTGGCGTGCTCGATGCTTTTCTGAAGCATGAGCGTTATTTCCCTTATGTCGTTGCGGTGTCGGCCGGTGCCTGCCACGGCATCAGCTATGTGAGCCGTCAGCCCCGCCGTGCGCGCATCTCGGCCATCGACCTGTTGCAGCGCTACGACTATATCAGTCTGAAGCATTTCATCCGTCATGGCTCGTTGTTCGACCCTCAGCTGCTTTATGACCGTTTTCCCAACGAGTTGGTACCTTTCGACTATGATACCTTCTTCAGTAGTGGGGTGGAGTATGAGATGGTCACGACCAACTGCCGCACCGGTCGTGCGGAATATCTGAGCGAGTCGCATGGCGACCGCCGTCGGCTGACACTGCTCTGTCGGGCCTCGAGCAGTCTGCCCTATGTGAGTCCTGTCATCGAGGTCGACGGCGTGCCCATGCTCGATGGCGGCATCGTTGACAGTATTCCCGTGCAGCACAGCATAGAGCGAGGCCATGCCCTCAATGTGTGTGTGCTCACACGCAACCGCGGCTACCGCTCTGCGGAGCCCGACATGCGTGTGCCGCGCCTCTTCTACAAGGAATATCCGCGGCTGCGTGTGGCCTTGAGTCATCGTGTGGAGGCATACAACCGCCAGCTCGACATGATAGAGCGCATGGAGGACTGGGGCGAGGCGATAGTCATCCGTCCTCAGCGTCCGTTGGAGGTCGACCGCATCTGCCGTGACGCGGCAAAGCTGGAGCGCCTCTACGAAGAGGGATTTGCCGAGGGTGAGAAGTTCTGCCTGGCATACCGATGAGCGCCCGACTGCTACAAGCTGACGTAGGTCTTTCTGCGTATGTCGCCCGAGCTGGCGCCCAGAAGCAGGGTGTAGCGTCCTGCGTCAGTCTGCCATTGGCGGGTTGTCTCGTTCCATGAGGCTAGGGTGCTGCGTGCTATGGTCATGTGCAGTGTCTGGCTCTCTCCGGGTTGCAGCAGTCTCGTCTTGGCAAACGCCTTCAGCTCTTTCGCTGGTTTTTCCATCTGCCGGTTTTTAGGAGCCGACACGTATAGCTGCACCGTCTCTTTGCCTGCCACGCTCCCGCTGTTGGTGACGCTCACCGTTACGGCGATGCTGTCGCCTGTGGCTGTGGCTGTGGGCTTGTCGTAGTCGAAGGAGGTGTAGCTCAGTCCGAAGCCGAAAGGGAAGAGCGGCCTGCACTTGTTGCGCTCAAAACCGCGATAGCCCAGGAAGACGTCCTCCTTGTAGTGCACCTGCTTGTCGATGCCCGGGTAAGCCTCTTTGCCATATCTCACGTAGGGATAGTCTTCGTATGCCTTTGCAAAAGTGACAGGCAGCTTGCCGCTCGGACATACAGTCCCCGTGAGCACGCGGGCCAAAGCCGTGCCCGACTCGCTGCCCAGGTACCAGCAGTGCAGCAGTGCGCCGACCTTGTCTATCCAGGGCATGGCGTAGGGGTTGCCCCCGAAGGTCACCACGACCATGTTGGGCTGCACTGCTGCCAGCTCGCTGATGAGCTCGTTCTGCCCGAAAGACAGGTCGTAGCTCTCCCTGTCGCCGTTCTCGCAGTCCTGACGGTGGTTCTTGTTCATGCCACCTATATATATAATAAGGTCTGCCTCTTTCGCTTTCTCTATGGCTTCAGCCTTCAGCTGTGTGCCGACGGCGGCGTCGGCCTTGTCCACCCCGTCGTAGATGGCTCGTCCCGACCGGTAGCCCTGTGCATAGCTGATGGTGGCCATACCGGTCATTGCCTTTCTGAGTGCTTCCAGAGGCGTCACCTCGCGCTGGGTCTTCAGCTCCGACGACCCACCGCCCTGTGTGAGCGAGCGCGTGGCATTCTCGCCGACGACGAGAATCCTGGCCCCATTCGTCGTCTTGTCCAGCCCTTCTGCCGTTATTGCCGAGAGCCTGGCGGGTGTCAGTGGCAGCAGCGGCGATGGCTTCTCTTTTCCGCCTATTGTCTTTGCTCTGTCATTCTTCAGCAACACGATGCCCTCTTCGGCTATCTGTCTGCAGGCATCGTAATGGGCTTCTGAGCATTGTGAGCCGATGACCTTCTGCGGGTTCATGGCCGTGCGGAAGATGGTACGGAGCACACGGCTCACCTTCTCGTCAAGCACGGCCATGTCCACCTTGCCCTCGTCGACGAGGCGTTCGAAGGGCCGTGCGAGGTAGTAGTCGTCGTAGGTGAACTCGCTTTCCTTGAGTTTTCCGTCGGTGTAGGTGCCCATCTCGATGTCGAGTCCTCCGTAGATAGCTTCCTGGGTGTTGGTGGTGCCGCCCCAGTCGCTCACCACGGCGCCGTCCCACTGCCACTCGCCCTTCAGTATGCCGTTGAGCAGAGCGTCGTTATGACAGCAGTGCACGTTTTGCCAGAGGTTGTACGACCCCATGATAGTCCATACGTGTGCACGCTTGACGGCCTGCTCAAAGGGGTAGAGGTATATCTCGCGCAGCGCTCTTTCCGAGACGTTGACGTTGACGCTGAACCGGTCGGTCTCCTGGTCATTGAGTACGAAGTGCTTCAGACAGCATGCCACGCCGTTGCGCTGAGCGGCCATGATGTAGGGCACCACCATCTCGGCAGCGAGCACGGGGTCTTCGCCCATATACTCGAAGGCTCGGCCATTGAGTGGTGTGCGCTGTATGTTGACGCCTGGGCCGAGCATGATGTCCTTGCCACGGAATGCAAACTCCTCGCTGACGGAGTGTCCATAGAGCCGTGACAGCGCCGTGTTCCATGTGGCGGCCAGGCAGGTGAGCGAGGGGAAGGCCACGACAAAGTCGTTGGTCCAGCGGGCGGGACGCCATGTGTTCCACTCTAGCTCCTCGCGCACGCCGTGGGGGCCGTCGTCCATGTTGAGCTGGCGTATGCCCAGTCGGGGCACACCTGCCGATGTGAACTTACTCTGTGCGTGGAGCACCTTGATTTTCTCGTGAGTGGTCATGCGGCTCAATGCGTCTTTCACGCGTTCTTCCAACGGCGCCTGCGGGTCCAGATAGCGCTGAGCCTGAGTAGCAGTCGCAGTGATGAGCCATGCTGTGAGGCAAATGATTTTCTTCATGTCGTGTGTGATGTTTTTTATGGATTTATGCGTATGTCGCTGGTGTCGGTGTCGCGTCCTAACAGGAATCGGTCTATGAAGGCGTTGACTTCTGGCCACTGTCTTTCCGGTAGCTGGCAGTGACCATGTCCTCCCACGATGCTCCACCCCATGCGGTCGGCAATGCCGAAGTGCTGCCACACCTTTCGTGCGGCCTTTGCTGCGACGAGCATGGCAGGGTCGGCCAGCCATCGGTAGTCGGGGTTGCCCAGGAGGAGCAGGGCGCGCGGGCAGACCATGGCGCACAGTTGGTGATGGTCGTAAGGCAGGCGGAAGACGCTGTCGCCGCTGAACTGCTGCCGCATGGACTCGAGAAACCAGTGATAGTCCGTCCGCTCGAGACTTTCCACGTCGTTCATCGTGTGTGAGGCGCGCCATGCAGCCGCTCCTCCCCCTCCCGGCTCCTGTGCTATGGTGAGCGCCACGCGCTCGTCGAAGGCGCCGCAGAAGAGGGCCATCTTGCCGGCGTAGGAACAGCCTGTGACGCCGATGCGCCGCGTGTCTATCTTCGTGACAGAAGGCCCGAGCTGCTGCAGTGCATCGATGATGCGGCTCAGCCCCCATGCCCACTCGCTATAGGCGCCATTGTCGCTCAGGTGTGGGTATAGGCGGTCGAAGGGGTGCTCGCCACGCTGGTGATGCTTGCGCCACTGACTGTAGTCGTTGACTTGTGCCTCATGGTATGTCAGGGTGGCTATGGGCTTGCCGTCCAACAGTTGCTTGGGCAGTGAGATGCCGCTCGTGCCTATCATCAGGGCATAGGGTGGCTGTCCGTGGCGGGGGGAGTGCAGGAGATTGACTATTGCCAACTGAAGGGCAAGACCATCGACCGTTCGGATGCCATCGACATCCACATCACGGCAAATGACTCCCCTAT
>CAJOHP010000058.1 GCA_905234355.1 uncultured Prevotella sp.
GCCCGAAGGGCGGGGTGGGGTCTGTAATATCTTGTCAATGAAGAATTTACTGACCCCACCCCCGACCCCTCCCCTACAAGGGAGGGGAGTGCCATGCGGCCTGTTTCGCTACTGTTTTGCCGTAGTGAAGACTTTTTCAAGTGGACTCCCCCTTCTTACCTCCCACTGGTAGCCCTCACACCTATCTCTCCCTGGGGCTATCCGCTATTGGTAGGGACGGGCTTTATGCATGTCCGCAGTCGAGGGGACTGTTTCGTTTCCTGTTTGCTGTTCGGACAGGCATAAAGCCAGTCCCTACAGTTGCCGGAAGGCTGCCTGTTGAATAATACTGCCCCCCGTCCCCTCCCCTACCGCTCGGCATCCCGAAGGGTGACGCTTGCTACCAACGGGACGCAAGAAGGGAGGGGACGGGGGACAGTAAATAGCCCACACGAAATCTTTTGTAGAACAGAAATTGGAATAATGAGAAAAATTATCCTCATTATTCCAATTTCTTTCAGATAAAGACCAAGTCGTTTCTTTCAAAACAGATTCCAACCGTACAGGCTGACCTGTTTCGACTTCGACTTATGTGTGGCCGTTACAGTTTCTTGAGTATTGCCTTCACGTGGTTAGACCATGCTATCTGGCCGGTGATGTGGTTGCAGAGGTATCCGCCCTGCGTCAGGGTGACGTCAACGCCAGCTGCACGGAACTTCTCGTAGGTGTTGTAGGCGTTGGCCTGCACGGGAATGACATTGTCACGTGGTGCGGTGAAGATTTCCACAGGCACCTGCGGTGTCCAGTCGTCCACACGCTCCATCTCGAGGCACTGCAGCAGTGCTGTGCGGATGTGTGAGGTGGGATTGGCAAACTCGTCGCTTATGATCTTGCTGAACTGCATCCAGGGCAGGCCGAGACAGGTCTCGTAGGCCGTCTTCACCTCAGGCTCCGGATACTTGATGTTGGTGAGACTTGCATCACCCAGCAAGACAGATGCGATGGCGAGCTTGTCGTTGCTTTCGAAGGCCTGGGGTACGCCACTCTTGAGGTACTCGTCGGAGAAATAGCTCGCCAGCTGTATGCCCCTCATGATGTCGGCATGCCCCTCCTGCTGTCCTTTGATGACCATGGAGAGCACGGGCGTGAGGCAGAGACTGTCGGTCTGGAGCCAGTGGTTGAACGTGCCAATGGGGGTGTACGGACCAGCACCGCAGTAGAGGCCCTTGAGGTTGACCTTAGCGTTGGCCGTTTGGCCGTGGTCGGTCACGGTGAGGTGGCGTCCCACAGCCATGCTGTTGCCGCCACCCTGTGAGTAGCCCACGACGTAAGTGCCGTAGCCGTCCTTCAGCTCTACGCCTTCCTGCTGCATATACTCCAGAGCAGCCAACTCCATGTCCACACACTGCCGGGCGATGAGCTTATGGCAGAGATAGGTCTGGTACTTGTCGCTGGTGATACCGAATCCGATGTAGTCCGGGTCGACGACAGCATAGCTGTAGGCCGCCATCTCCTTGAATGTGGCGTTGCTCACACCTTTGCCGGTCAGGTCGATGTAGGTGGCGTGGCAGTTGAGCAGGATATTCTCTATGGTGATGTATTTGCCGTTCACCATAGGCAGCGAGAGCTTGCCCGAGAGCGTGATGGGGTCGCCGTTGCCGTCGATGCTGCGGTAGTTGAGTGTCACCACCTTGACGCTGACATTCCTGTGGTAGGTGCCGTTGCCGCCGCTGTACTGGTCGTTGAGCTGCTGTGCTGCGGCGAGCACGTCTCTCTTGTTTTCCTCCTGGAGTATCAGGTCTTCAGGGAGGGCGTTTGTCTCATTGGCAGTGAATGAGGATGCCACCACGTCGTCGACGCTCACGACCTCCTCGCCGGTCACTTTCATGAGGAGCTCGTTTGGCTCTGTGCCGTTGCCGTTGCCGCTGTTGTTGTCACTGTCGCTGTCACTGCTACAGGCGGTGAAGCCTGCCAGCAGCAGACCTGCGCAAAGCAGTCTGATGGAAAATTTCGTGTTAGTGTTCATTTGGGTCGTTGTTTTTAGTTTCTGCTATTCTTTTTCTCCTATTGCCTTGATTATCATATCCTTCATATCATCAAGTGATATACCGAACGACTCGATGAGCTTTGCGCTCACCTCCAAGGGCTCCTCGCCGAAAAGGGGCGACTGCAGGAATGTGCCCACGGTGTAGTTCTGCTTCTCCTCGTCATATTTCGTCATCAGCAGGATGGTGCCTACGTCGGTGCCGGAGGCGATGAGATGCAAGCTCATGTTGTCGTTGATTTTCGCCGTGAGGGCATCGCACTTCTCCTGGGTGCTGCCGTTCTTCTGTATGAAAGCGAGCGAGACGCTCTCACCGGCCATGCGGTTGATGTTCTTCACCTGTCCGACGACGCCGAGATCACCTCCCATGAGGCTGACGTTGAGGTCGGCAGTGAAGACCACGTTGTCTTTCAGCTGATTGACGACCGACATATTGTCAGACAGTGTGAGTGTGAGTACGACGAGCGGTTTGACCTCTTCGTCGGTGGCCACCTGGAGTGTGATATCGCGCGAGTGAGCGTCCTCACGGCTGTAGCCCAGGGCGATGCTTATGCCGCTGATTTTGATGGTGCCCGTATTCTCCAGGCTCTTGGCCGGCAGGAAAGGCAGTACCGACGGCTGGCTGGTGTGCGTGCTCTCGATGGAGAGCACGGGCGCGCCGTCCTTGACGATGCTCAGTGTGCGCGTGACCGGCCCGTTTGTGTGGAGATGACCGAGGTCGGCAGCGATGCTGCGGGAGAGGCTTACGTTGTAGAGTCCGTCGGCAGTGGGAAACTGTGCAGAAAACTCCACAGTGTCCTTGGTGTTGGCATACAGCTGTCCCTCCTGTCGGCCGTATCCGGCACTGCCGCTGTAGGTCCAGACGAGTGTGAGCATCTTCGCCACATTGCTGTAGGAATAGATGCGCTGATAGGTGGTGTCGCGGCTGAAGTCGGCGTTGAGCTGCTGGAGCTGCTGGAGCAGCTGGCTCAGCCATGCGCTGAACTTCTGCTGCTCGCAGCCGTCGCCATTGGTGCACTGCTCGCAGTCGCAGTCGCAGGCCTCTGCCACGGCGCGTGTGAGCGGTGCCAGCTCGTCCAGGTTGACAGCCGACAGCTCGTCTTGCAGCCGGTTGCTCACGTCATTGATCTGGCTCAGGTAGTCGGGCGCAGTCTCTGCCGGGGCGGTCTCCGTCTGCATGTCGTCATCGCTGTCGCATGAGGTGAAGACTGGCGCTCCTGTCATGAGCAGCGCCATGAGCAGTGTGAAATGTTTCTTTTTCATAGGTCTTGTTTTTTATAGGATGAATAATTCATGATTTGCTTGCGGTATGCGCCAACAGGGACAAGAGTGTCGTCTTCTTCATGTTGCGTTTTGTCTTATTCATTTCCGGGGTCCTCAGTCAGGTAGGACGGCATGATGTAGATCAGAGTAGAGATGCCGTGTATGACTGCCAGTCCTGAGATGCTGCTGATGGCGCTGAACACAGCCGGCAGTTCCTTTTCTGAGAAATGCACATTTTTGTTGGAGCCCATGCGGCTGATTTCCTGATAGCTCTGATATGCCGGTTCAAAGGGGATGCCGTCGTCCTGCCGGCAGTGTGTCAGGTAGACGGGATGGCGCGGCGTCCAGTTGCTCAGGTTGTCCTCTTCTTCCAGATGCTTGAACAGCGCTTGTGTCTTGGGCGACGACTCGTTCAGCTTGCCGTCGCTGGTCAGCATGTCCGGAGCCATGATCTGCGACAGCTTGGTGTAGTTGGGCACTTCTTTGCTCATGCCGATGACGTTGAAGAAATATCTTGCTTCCACCTCATAGTAGCTCATGCTCCTGCCTTCGTATTCCACCGTCGTCTTCAGTATGTCGTCGCTGACAAAGTCGTGCGGGTCATAGCCTCCGAGCCTCGAGGCCGGGAAGGCTGCCAGCGAAATGAGCGCCGTCTTCGACATCATGGCATTGTATCTGGGGTGACTGCTGAAGTATCGCAGCGTGGAGCTCCACTCCAGGGGTCCGCAGCCCGTGAAGGTGCTGCGCAGCCGCAGGGCATCGCGGAGCGACTGGGGCGCCTCGGTCTCGTAGTATTTTGCGAAGTGCAGCGGCACGGCAGCGCCGAGTGAGCAGCCGACGTTGACCGTGTGGCCGTCGTCGGCCAGCATGACCCCGCGGCTCTTCATCAGCTCCAGGGCGGCCAAGGCACAGTCGGCCATCTGGCGTGCCAGCACTTTAGGCGAGGTGGCACAATAGTAGTCGGCGTCCAGATTGGTGCCACACCCCTGACCGTCGGGCTCGATGACGGCCGAGTTGAGCAGTGCGCGTATGGTCCACATGCTGATGGCCTCTGAGGGCATGCCGCTTACCAAGGGCATGGCATGGTGCATGAACAGCGTGAGCGACTGCACCTCGTGTCCCACGCCCTCGGCCATCGCGTTGGGGAAGGTCACGCGTCCCGACAGGACGACATCCTCACCACGGGCCGACTTGCTGCGATAGTTGAAGGCCCACGACTCCAGCTGCCAGCGGCGGTTGCCTTGGGCGTCAAGACCTATTTTGGCCTGGAACGCCGAGTCCAGGCTGTTAGCGCTCTTGTCCACCCTTGACATCAGCAAGCTCTTCACCGCGGAAAAATATCCCCGCATGCTCCTGCGTCTTTCATCGGTTGTAAAATAGAAGGTGGCTCCCAGTACATTATTGTACATTTTATCCTTCAGACTGTCTGGGGAGATAAAAGCGCTGCTTTTGATATCCACCAGCAGCCCGGACGTGTCATTGCCGTTGCGGTCGGTGGGGGGGGTGCTGCTGTCGTCGTCGTGACACGACACCAGACTCAGGGCCTGCAGTAAAACTGCTGTGAGTAAGAAAATCTTTTTCATCCTTTTGTGCTATCCTTTATTTGCTTTTTTTTGATAGTTATTTCCAGTAAGCGTGTTGGCGTGTCAGTCCTGCTTCCTCACAAACTCTTCCGGTCCGCTGTGGTAGAGGTTGCCGAAGTTGTGGGCGTTGATGATGCAGGCGTGTGAGCCCAGCGTGTGCTGTGCGCAATAGAGATAGAGGTCGCGGTAGGTGATGTCGGGCCGGGCCAGCACAGCGGTTGTCAGGTTGCTGGTGAAGCGGTCGCTCATCCAGAAGTTGCCTTTCCGGTTCCAGTGGTCTGCCCACGACTGCTCGGCGGCGTTGGCTCCCGTCATGGCGAGCACGCCGGGCGTGCCCTCTATGCCCCTGACCACTGCCTCGGCATAGCACGGCTCAGCCACGACGAGCAGTTTGCGGAAGGCCGCCGACTGCTGCATCTGCCGGACGGTCTGGACCATCAGCTCCCTGGTGAACCCCTGCCCCACCGGCAGGTCGCGCCAGGCAAACTCGTCGGCCCCCTCGTTGGCCTGGCTGTGGCCGTGGCCGCTCCAGTAGAGCATCACGTTGTGGCCGTCGCCCGGGGGCAGCACCTGGGGCAGATGGTCGGAGGCCTGTCCTAAGAGGATGTGGGCCACGTCGGCAGGCGTGAGCTTGGCAGCGTCGTAGTCTATCTTTACGCCCTGCATGAGGTCGGGCCCCCCGGGGCTGGTACGCACCACGCCCGGCTCCGGGTTCTTGTCGGAGTCGGCTATGGAGCGGTCGGCTATGAGTATGATATGGTCGTCGTCAAGTCCTCCGCGGCGCAGGTGCTGGTAGATGTTGAGCGCGTCGGCCAGGTGGCGGTAGTTGTAGAAGCCGTTGCTGGCATGCACCACCACGGCATACTGGCCGGTGAGCGGCTTGTAGCTGATGTTCACTTCCTCGTCTTTAGCCTGGCGGGCCAGAAGCTCCAGCGCTGCATACTCATCGTAGATGTATTTCCACGCTGCTGTAGCCTGGCCCACGCGGTGGTTGCCCTCCGAGCTGAAGTAGTTGCGGAACAGCAGGCGCCCGTCTATGATCTGCCAGTGCACGTAGGTGGTGCCTGTGGCGGCTGTGCACGTCTCGTCGTCGAAGCCGATGGTGCCTGAGGCGCCACGGAACTTGATGAGCTGCCCCGAGCTGACCGAGCGCAGGTAGAGCTGCATGGCCACGGGGTTCCACACCGATGCGCTGAGCGCGCTGTTGGTGTTGGGGAACGTGATGTCGTAGATGGCCTTGTTGAAGTCGGCATTGCGCTGCAGGGGGTCGGCTGCTTCTGCGGCGCCCGTATGCAGCTGATAGTAGGCTGCAAAGGCTGTGAGCATGAGGGCGTCGTAGAACTTGCACTCCTCGAAGGTAGGCTTGACGCCATATTTCACCTCGTAGCTTTGCTCAAACCCGGTGGTCGGGTCGGAGTATGGCATGAAGCCCTGATAGTAGTCGAGCAGCTTGCGCTGCCGCTCGGGCAGGGCGTCGATGTGTTCCTGCCCGAAGTTGCTCAGGGCAAACCATGTCTTGAAGTGGTCGTCGGCAAAGGCTCTGGCCGAGGCGTCGTAGGCAGGATCGTCGGCAGGGGTGCCGTCCGGCAGGCCGTAGGCTTCGCTGAGGCCCAGCTTGCCGACGAGTACCTCGCGACGCACTTGTGTCAGCCGACACAGCTGCTCCAGCTCTTCGATGATGCAGAAGTTCTCCTTGCGGGTGTCGGAGCTGCTGTCAGCGCTGCTCTCCATCTGCTGCCGCATGCGCCTGACCAGGTCTTCGGTCGAGGCGTAGAGCTGATTGCTGCCTAGGGCTATGCTCAGGTTCACCGCCTGGAAAGGCATCCAGTTGTGGAATGTGCGTCCGTAGACATTGTCGGGCGAGAAGACCGTCGTGTAGACGTTGTCTTGCCACAAGTTGCCGGCCTGCATGGCAGCGTAGGCACTGAGTATGATTTCGGAGAAAGCCACGTCGCTCTCGGTGAGCGACCACAGGAAGGGGCGCACGTCGCTCTGTCCGTTTTGCGTCGGGACGGCATATCGGCGTATGATTTCCTCGCTGGTGGCCGTGGGGGCGATGAGTGGCTTCTCGGTCTTCTGGCAGGCTTCGGCCAGCGGCTCCAGCGTGTGGCTGTAGAAGGTGCCGATGACGGCCACGATGCTGGTGTCGTTGGCCAGCTTTTCGCTCAGGGCGGTCATGTCGGCCGTCGACTCGCTGTACCACTTCAGGTGCAGTCGCACGCAGTCGTCGCCGAAGAGCTGGGCTTGCTGAAAATTCTCCAGAAACCACTGTGCCGTGCGTTCCAGCTGATGCTTGGTGACGGCGCTGCGGTCTGGGTAGACCACTGCCACCTTCTTCTCCACCCACTGATGCTGTGTCTGGATCACAACCTTGTCGTCTTCCGTCTTGCAGGAAGTGAAAAGTGAACAACTCATAGTGAATAGTGCTGCGAACAGCCACATCATCCATCTTCCATCATCCATCTTACTTCTTCTCATACGCTGCCTCCTTTCTGATGGCATCCTGATGTATCAGCTGCCGCGTGTCGTCGGAGATGAGCGCCTCAAACCTTTCTTTCAGGTGCTCGTCGGTCAGATGGGTCACCACCTCGGTGTAGCCTGTGCTCAGTCCCAGTGACTGGTGCTTGGGCATGCCCTCGGGCGAGAGCCACTGGTCGATGCACTGGCTTACGGCCCGGTCGATGTGCTTGACGCAGGAGATGGAGCTGTGGGTGGACAGCACGTCGACGTCCACTCCCATGTAGCTGTTGGTCTCGGTCAGCTCGATGATGTAGCACATGGCAAAGCCCGTGCCGCCGCAGATGGGCACGATGACTGCCTTCTCCAGCAGCTCAGCAGCCTTCTCGCCTGCCTCTTTGCTCATTTGCAGCAGTGTGGTGCCTGGCAGGTTGTAGCCCTGTCCGGCATGCTGGGCCAGATAGAACGTGTTGATTTGCTTGGTGGCGTCATAATAGTCGGTGCCGAATCCGTCGCAGAACCCCCGTATGGCTCCTGCTACGGTACGGTCTTCTGGGTTGGAGCCGATGACCACTGCCTTGCTGCTGACGGCGGGCATCAGCGCACCGGCCTCATACATGGCGCCATAGTAGGGCAGATAGAGCGTGCTCCCCTTGCCCTCAAGCGGCGTGGGGGTCTCCAGAAGGAGCAAGTCGGCATAGGGATTGTCAGCAAAGAGGTGGGTGTTCTCGCGCAACAGCTGTTCGTAGGATGCTGCTGCAATGATATAGAGCCGGCGCACGGTGTCTTGCAGGGCTGCGCTCTGCCTGACGGCTTCAAACATGGTCGCCATATACGTCAGACCCTCCTCATAGCTGTGCGGCGACAGCTGCATGGTGCGCAGGCCGTGGCGGCTGGCGGCTGTCTCCACTCCCTGATACAGCAGGTCGTTGTAAGAGCGGTCGCCAAGCGCATCGGGGTCGTAGATGACGGTGACTAGCGGTGCAACTGAAGGTTGGGGCTCATGGGGGTCGGGCAGATAGACCGTGTCACCCTCTTTGTTGCAGGCTGATAAGACAAGGACTGCTGCAACAACACACAGTATGTACGCGCTGATACTGATGCGGGTGGGGATGTTCATCGGATGGACTGCTATTTGGCTGAAATGTTTGGACTGTGCGGTTTTTTCCGGACAAAGGCTCTGGCCCCGTGCCCTTTATGGGGGCAAAGGTACGAAATAAATCTCAGACCCCAAAATAAATTGTGACTTTTTTGGTGGGTCTTCTGCTTGGCGGTCTCCCCTGCCCCACTTTTTTTGCCCCAAGTCGGCTGCAAGGTAAGCGCGCCGGCCTTCGGCATGACGGCCACAGAGGCTAAAATTGTCAGCCAAATAGCCGCAGTTTACAAAAATATTATTAACTTTGCAACCGAAATATACCCTTTCACTATAGCATAACAGACAAAAAGAAGTCATAAAACGACATGAAGAAGCTATTATCTGCCCTGCTGCTGACAGTCTCGCTCGCATCATGGGCACAAGAGAAAACCGAAGTGAGCACCTTCTGCCTGGCCGGCCCCTACGCCGTGAGCCAGCCCTACCAGTCCGACACCGTCGACGTGAAAGGCCGGAAGTACGATCCGAAGTCGCTGCTCGACGCCATCAGCATCGGCACCGCGGCGACAGCCACATGTCCTTCTGGTCTGCTGCCCTCGCTCAAGGACAGCCGCAGCGTGGGCGTGCTGAGCTTCTACGTGAACAACAGCAGCTATGCCAAAGGCAAGATAGAGGTGAAGGGACTGAAGAACTACAAGCTCTACGTCGACGGCACCGAGGCCGGCGGCGAGCTGAGCCTGGCGCCCGAGCACCACACCATCGCCCTGAAATACCTGGCCGAGCCCTCCGACACCGACTCCGTGCGCGTCACGCTCGACTTCCCCCACCCCATCGGCTACACGCTCAGCGCCAAGCATCCCTACATGGTGCACGACCTGACCGACGGGCGCCGCGTGCGCGGCATTGCACTCAGCAGCGACGGAGCCTATGCCACGGTGAGCTACCAGACCACCGAGCGCGGCGGACAGAGCCGCTGGGAGTATGAGCTCGTAGAGATGAAGAGCGGACGCGTCGTGGGACGGCCCACACAGAACGTGCGCTGGATGCCTCGCATGTGTGCATATATAGAAGATGTGTGGGAAGGCGGCAAACACATGCTCTATCGCACCGACCCCAGAAGCGGACAGCGCACCCTGCTCGCACGCTCGCTGCCCAAGGGCAGCTACACCATGAGCCCGACAGAGGACTACCTCATCATCAGCGCTGAGGATGAGGGGCCGAAGGAAGACGAGCAGGTCTTTCAGGTGCTCGAGATGGACGACAGACAGCCCGGATGGCGCAACCGCTCCTACCTCACACGCTACGACCTGGCCACGGGCATAGCACAGCGCATCACCTTCGGGACGAAGGGACAGTTTCTCTACGACATCTCACGCGACGGCACCAAGCTGCTCGTGGCCTCGTCGTACTCGCGCCTGAGCAAGCGTCCCACCGAGGTGATGGACGTCTGCGTGATGGACGCACGCACGCTCAAGACCGACACGCTGCTGCGCTGTGCGGGCTTCATCGGCGGTGCGGCATTCTCGCCCGACGCACGGCAGGTGCTCTTCACCGGCACGCCCGAGGCCTTCGACCGCATAGGATGCCAGCTACCCGAGAGCGTCACACCGTCGATGACGGAAAACGAGCTCTTCCTCTACGACATCGCCTCACGGCAGGTGAAGCCCCTGACACGCGACTTCGACCCGTCCGTCAGCCGTACGGACTGGGCATGGGGCGACGGCCTCATCTACTTCTCGGCCGAAGACCGCGACTACGTGCGGCTCTACCAGCTGGACCCCGCGACAGGGAAGATTGCACTGCTGCCCACTCGCGGCGACTATGCCTACCGCTTCGACATGGCAGCCCAAGCACCCGTGATGGCCTATCTGGCCTACGACACCATGGCTCCCGCCTCGGCCTACGTCTACAAGGTGAAGGGCAAGACGAACAGTTGCCTCTTCGACGGCCGTACTGCCCTGGGCGATGCCGAGCTGGGCACCTGCCAGGACTGGAACTTCCAGAACTCACGCGGCGACACCGTCTACGGACGACTCTACCTGCCCAAGGACTTCTCGGCGGAGAAGAAGTATCCACTCATCGTCTACTACTACGGCGGCTGCTCACCCACGTCGCGATACTTCGAGTCGCCCTATGCCCCGCAGTACTGGACGTCGCTGGGCTACGTGGCCTATATCGTGCAGCCCAGCGGCGCCACTGGCTTCGGACAGGAGTGGGCCTCGCGCCACGTGAACACCGCCGGACGGGGACCGGCAGACGACATCATCGAGGGCACGAAGAAGCTGTGTGACGAGCACCCCTTCATCCGCCGCGACAAGATAGGGTGCATGGGCGCCAGCTACGGAGGCTTCATGACACAGTATCTGCAGACCGTCACCGACATCTTTGCCGCCGCCGTGAGCCACGCCGGCATAGCCAATCACACCAGCTACTGGGGCGAGGGATACTGGGGCTACAACTACAGCGAGGTGAGCATGGCCGGCAGCTACCCCTGGAGCCACCGCGAGCTCTACGTAGACCAGTCGCCCCTCTTCCGTGCAGACAAGATACACACGCCCCTGCTGCTGCTACACGGCACCGACGACACCAACGTGCCCATCGTCGAGAGCCTGCAGATGTTCACCGCACTGAAGCTACTCGGACGAGAGGTGGCACTCGTCGAGGTGAAGGGCGAGAACCACCACATACAGGACTACAAGAAGCGGGAGAAGTGGCTTGCCACACAGATGGCATGGTTCCAGCGATGGCTCAAGGACGACCCCTCATGGTGGGACGCACTCTATCCGAAGAAGAACCTCTGAGGAAAAGTAAGAAGTAAGATGAAAGAAGCAGTTCTAAGTAAAAAGTTAGAAGTAAGAAGAAAGAAGTATAGTTACCTTGCTTTTGCGTGATACCCAACAGCAGTCTAATCATACTTAATTCTTCTTTCATCTTACTTCTTACTTGAAAAATTCTTCTTACTTCTTACTTTTTACTTACTGAACTTTCCCACCCCCATAAAGGAAGTAAAGTCTTTGTCTGTCAAGAATTAGAGAATTAGAGAATTTACCCATGAAAAGAATTGATAAGAATTGTCCGTCGCATGCGACAGGAAACTTACGAAATGAAAACGCCCCACGGTTTCTTCTCTAATTCCTCTAAATTCTTAGTAAGAATAAAATTCTCCTAATTCTCTAATTCTTGATAAATAAGATGGGAAACTTTAATTACTTAGCACTGCTTCTTACTTAAAAAAGTGGGGCGTTGGCTGATTTCTTTTTGCCCGTTCGCTTTTTTTTCATAACTTTGCCGCTGATAAGAACAGCAATACCGACTAAAGACAACAACGTTATGAAGAAGACACTTATCACCGCCCTGCTCACTGCGATAGCGGCACAGGGCACAGCCCAGGCCGACGACGGCACGGCGACGACCGGATACGCCTTCCTGATGCTGGCCACCACATCGGGCATGAAGACCACCATGGCCGTCGAGGGACTGGAAATCACAGTGAACGGCTCACAGCTCGTGGCCGCCAACAACGTCGAGAGGCGCACCTTCTCGCTATCCGACCTGGCCACCATGCAGTTCACCAACGAGACCGTGGCCACCGCCATCGATGCCGCCACGATGCCCGACGACGATGAGGGCGTCGACGTGTTCAGCCTCAGCGGCATGGCACTCGGGCATTACACATCCATCGACGACTGCCGAGACAAGCTCACGCCCGGCGTCTATGTAGTAAGACAAGCAGGTAAAACGACTAAAATACAACTGAGATGAAACAACGCATAGCAATCCTTATCACCACACTGCTGGCCACCCTGGCCGCCATGGCACAGACCATGAACATCGAGGTGGGACAGACCACCTACCAGATACCGGCGGCACAGGCCGGAGAGATGGTCTACGAAGACGGCACCACACTCACCGTCATGGGCCGCGAATACAGGCTGACAGACATCAGCCGCATCTACATAGACCACAGCGAGGTAGCCGACAACACCGTGCGCGTGGTCTACACCGACGACAAGGCCACCGTCTTCGTGGCGGGCAACGTCTCGCCCTACGTCACGGCTACTGTCAGCGGGGCACACGTGAGCATAGAGCAGAGCGCCGACGTCGACGACAACGTGGGCGAGATCACCTACAACCTCTCAGGCTCCAGCAGCGACGGCGAGTTCTACATGGACGGCTCCTACAAAGCCACCGTCGAGCTCGACGGTCTCACGCTCACCAACGAGACGCCCGTCTACAGCGGCGCCGCCATCTGCATCATGGACGGCAAGCGCATAGACCTCAGCGTGAAGAAGGGCACCCGAGAACACCCTCGCCGACAGCCCCTCGGGCGAGCAGAAAGCCGCCATCTACTGCAAGGGACACCTTGAGCTCAAGGGACAGGGAACGCTCAACGTGAGCGGACGACTGGCACACGCCATCAAGAGCGCCGAATACATGCAGCTGCGCAAGTGCACGGTCAACGTACTGTCGGCCGTCAAGGACGGTATCTCCTGCGATGAGTACTTCCTCATGGAGAGCGGCACGCTCACCATCAGCGGCACGGGCGACGACTGCGTGCAGTGCGACATCGACGGCACCACGCCCACCGGCACGCTCGCCGGACACGACGACGAGGACTCAGGCAGCATCTACATCACCGGGGGCACGCTCGTGCTCAACCCCACCGCCGACGCGGCCAAGGGACTGAAAGCCGCCGGCGACGTGGTCATGCAGGGCGGCGACGTGACCATCACGCAGACGGGCGGCATCCTCGCCGACACCAGCCTGAGCTACCCCACCAGCGTGAAGGCTGAGGGCAGCATAGCCATACAGGGCGGCACACTCACCATCGACAACACCGCCGACGGCGGCAAGGGCCTCAGCGCCGACGGCACCATCACCATCGACGAGACGGCTGCCACAACCGTCATCAGTATCACGGCCAACGGCGCCGGAGGCACGGCTGAGACCACGGGCAGCACCGACACCGAGACCACGACGGAGAGCTACAAGGTCTACGTCAGCGTGCCTACTGGCGGACAGGGCGGCGGACCCGGCGGACAGGGAGGCAACGCCTGGCGCAGCGTCTACCTCTACAAGAGCGACGGCACACGCGTCGCACAGCTCACCTCGACCGTCACGAAGTCCAACGGCTACAGCACCGCCACATTCTACTACTACGACTTCAAGGCCGCCGACACCGGCACCTACTACTTTAAGGCCGACAACTACACGTCGCGCGGCACAACCTACGCCATACAGTCGGCCACCTTCAGCGGGCCCACATCGGGCAGCGACATCTACTACGCCATCACCAACAGCTACCAGACCAGCGGCACCACCCGCACATACGCCCTGACCAACGTCACCTCGACCTACGCCGGCTCTTCCGACGCCAGCGAGGAGAACGGCACAGGCTACAACGCCATTGGCATCAAGGCCGACGGCAACCTGACCATTGCCGCTGGCACCGTCACGGTGAAGAACGCGGGCGCCATGAGCAAGAGCATCAAGAGCAAGGCCACGGTGACCATCGACGGGGGCAATATCACCCTCACGCCCAGCGGCGCGATGAAGGTCATCAGCAGCGACGCCTCCTACAGCTCGGGCATCAAGACCCAGGACTTCGTGCAGAACGGCGGCACACTCACCATCAACGCCTCGGGCACGGCCGGACGAGGCATCACCGCCACCAACATCCCGAAGCTGGGCGACCAGACGGTGGTCATCGATTACGGTCTGCCCGTACAGGTCGCCGGCGAAATCCAGAATAAAGGTCTCGCTGCGGACCTCCGGCGCGTGGAAGGTGACGGACCTGCTGCTGGCCTGCTATGAAAAGGCTGCGGCGGGGGCGGATTACAGCGCTGAGCTGGACGCCGTCGGCGCGCGCTTCAGGAGCATTGCCCGCGCGCTGTCGCTGGATTTTCCGCTGGACGACGAGCT
>CAJOHP010000059.1 GCA_905234355.1 uncultured Prevotella sp.
ATATACTGACCCCACCCCCAAACCCTCCCCTACAAGGGAGGGGAGTGCCATGCGGCCTGTTTCGCTACCGGTTTACCGACGTTCAGACTTTTTCAAGTGGACTCATATCTATGTCCTCCTAAATTTATAAAGTATCTCTATTTGTCTGCAAATATAGTTTTTTTTTCTCAAATAACAATAGATTTATGCAAAAATCAGCCAAAAGTTTGCTCATTTCATATTGTTCATATTGTTTGTGTACTTTTGCCCCCGACAAAGAGCCATTCTTCGACAAGCGAAGCGCCAAGGCGATTACTTGCGTCCCTTTGGTAGCAAGCGAGCGGAGCTCGAGCGGGAACAGGCTGGTGGCTCAGAGTAGAGTGCTCTAACAATACGCATATCGCGGCAGAATGCGGAAATCAGAAGGTTTCCAAATCGTAACCTCGAAAACTGCGTTATCTCCCAAACCTCCGATAAACAAAGATGGTTTGAGATTTCTTCCAAAGTTACGAAAAAACGAGAGGAGCGCAAAAGAAAATTGCGTTTTTCTTTTCGTTTCCGAGTGCATAGTAAGTGCGGCGAAGTCAAAGTTGCGAAAATATTGCAGATAATAGGATAAGATTTAAGAATTATTTCGTAACTTTGCACCCAAAATTGCTAAAGGTGGGTTCTATTAATTCGCTTTGGCAGATTTCTGAGCTATTTTGGCTCCCATTTTGTAAGTTGAAGAAGGAGTGTAGCGGGCTACACGACTGATGGCAAAAGAGCCAGAAAGATAACAAAAGGTTAATGCCCATCAATGTTAAACAAAAACCGTGGGAATTAATAGAACCCACCTAAAAGCTACATGAACGACAGAAGAGTGAGGGTGCGTTTTGCACCTAGTCCTACGGGACCCTTGCATATTGGCGGTGTGCGTACCGCCCTGTATAACTACCTGTTTGCCCGCCAGCACGGCGGCGACCTGGTGTTCCGCATCGAGGACACCGACACCACGCGCTTCGTGCCCGAAGCCGAGGCTTACATCATCGAGGCCTTCGAGTGGCTGGGCATCAAGTTCGACGAGGGCGTCAGCTTCGGCGGCAACTACGGCCCCTACCGCCAGAGCGAGCGTCGCGACATCTACAAGCGCTACGTGGGGCAGCTGCTTGATGCGGGCAAGGCCTACATCGCCTTCGACACGCCCGAGGAACTGGAGCAGAAACGGCAGAAGATACAGAACTTCCAGTATGACAACAAGACGCGCATGCTCATGCGCAACTCGCTCACACTGCCCAAGGACGAGGTGGACCGCCTCATAGCCGACGGGCAGCAGTATGTGGTGCGCATCAAGATAGATGCCGGCGAGGAGGTGCTCGTCGACGACATGATACGCGGTGAGGTGCGCGTCAAGAGCGACATCCTCGACGACAAGGTGCTCTACAAGAGCGCCGACGAGCTGCCCACCTACCATCTGGCCAACATCGTGGACGACCACCTGATGGAGATCACCCACGTCATCCGCGGTGAGGAGTGGCTGCCGTCGGCTCCGCTGCACGTGCTGCTCTACAAGGCCTTCGGCTGGGCTGACACCATGCCGCGCTTCGCCCACCTGCCGCTGCTGCTCAAGCCCGACGGCAAGGGCAAGCTGTCGAAGCGTGACGGCGACCGCCTCGGTTTCCCTGTGTTTCCGCTCGACTGGAACGCTGTGGACCGCAAGACGGGCGAGCCCGTCTTCTGCAGCGGATATCGCGAGCAGGGATACTTCCCCGAGGCCGTGGTCAACTTCCTCGCCCTCCTGGGGTGGAACCCCGGCGGAGAGCAGGAGCTCTTCACCCTCGACGAGCTGGTGCCGCTGTTCGACATCAGCAAGTGCTCGAAGGCCGGAGCCAAGTTTGCCTACGAGAAGGGCATCTGGTTCAACCACGAGTACATCCTGCGCAAGAGCGCCGACGAGATAGCCCGTCTGTGGGAGCCCGAGGTGCGGCAGCACGGTGTGACCGACGACTTCGGCCGCATCGTCAAGGTATGCGAGATGATGAAGGACCGTGTGAGCTTTGTCAAGGAGCTGTGGCCCCTCTGCTCCTTCTTCTTCGAGGCCCCCGTGGCCTACGACGAGAAGACGGCCAAGAAGCGCTGGAAGGACGACTCGGCCGAGACGCTCGGCAAGCTGTGCGACGTGCTGGAGGGACTCGACGACTTTTCGCTGGAGAACCAGGAGCGCGTGGTGCATGCCTGGATAGAGCAGCAGGGCCTGAAGCTGGGCAACGTGATGAACGCCTGGCGCCTGGCCCTCGTGGGCGAGGGCAAGGGGCCCGGCATGTTCGACATCTCGGCCTTCCTCGGCAAGGAGGAGACCATCCGGCGTACCAAGAAAGCTATAGAAGTGTTGGGCTGAGCCTATGTATAGCCTCCTATTATATCTCTACCAGCTTGGCGTTGCCGTGGCGAGCCTCTTCAGTGAGAAGGTGCGCAAGATGTGGCGCGGCGAGCGCGACGCCTTCCGTGTGCTGCGCGAGAAGACCGACCCGACGGCCCGCTACGTCTGGTTTCATGCTGCCTCGCTCGGCGAGTTTGAGCAGGGACGGCCGCTCATGGAGCAGCTCAGGGCCACACACCCGGAGCTGAAGATACTGCTCACCTTCTTCTCGCCATCGGGCTACGAGGTGCGCAAGGACTATCAGGGTGCCGACATCATCTGCTACCTGCCGCTCGACACGCCCACCAACGCCCGCCGCTTCCTGCGACTCATCAGACCCGAGATGGCCTTCTTCATCAAGTATGAGTTTTGGTACAACTACCTGCACATACTCAAGCACAGACAGGTGCCCGTGTACAGCGTGAGCAGCATCTTCCGCGAGGGACAGGTGTTCTTCCGCTGGTATGGCAGTCAGTACGGACGCGTGCTGCGCTGCTTCACCCACTTCTATGTGCAGAACCAGAAGAGCCTGGACCTGCTGGCCACCCTCGGCCTGCACAACGCCACCATCACCGGCGACACCCGCTTCGACCGTGTGCTGCAGATCAAGGAGCAAGCCCGGCAGCTGCCCACGGTAGAGCAGTTTCTCGCGTCCGGCAGTCAGGACGCTGCGGCACAGGCAGCGCCGCGGAAGGTGTTTGTGGCAGGGTCGTCGTGGGGCCCCGACGAAGAAATATTCATACGCTACTTCCAAGAGCATCCGCAGTGGAAGCTCATCATCGCCCCACACGTCATCGGCGAGGATCATCTGAAGCAGATAGAGACCTTGCTACGGGGGTGGTCAGTGACCAGATACACTCAGGCCTCGGCCGATCCCGCAGGGACGTGGCGCTCACGTCCGACCACGGCCTCAAGCCCTGAAGCCCTTATCATCGACTGCTTCGGCCTGCTGTCCAGCATCTACCGTTATGCCACGGTGAGCTATGTGGGCGGCGGTTTCGGCGTGGGCATACACAATGTGCTTGAGGCGGCTGTGTGGGGCTGCCCCGTCGTCTTCGGCCCCAACAACGAGCGCTTTCAGGAGGCACAGGAGCTGAAGGCCGCCGGCGGAGGATTCGACATCAAGGGCTACGACGACTTCGCGCGGCTCATGGACAGCCTGTCGGCCGATGCCGACCGCCTGGCCAGCAGCGGACAGAAGGCCGCGTGCTACGTGCAGAGCCGCGCCGGTGCCACGCGCACCATTCTGGCCGACGTGGGATGCTGAGTGTACAGGATAGCGTTTTTCTTTTTAGGTGGGTTCTATTAATTCGCTTTGGCAGATTTTTGAGCTATTTTTGCTTTCAGTCTGTAAGTCGAAGAGAGAGTGTAGCGGACTACACAACTGATGAGACTTACAAAATGGAGGCAAAAGAGCCAGAAAGATGGCAAAAGGTTAATACTCCATCTATATCAACACAAACCGTGGGAATTAATAGAACCCACCTGTACACATTGTGCTATAGGCACTTGCTGACCGATAGGCAAGGTGAAGACCGCCCGTTCGCCCGGCTAATCGAAAGTCACCAGGCGCGAGCCGTCGGCCTGCTCGGCTATCTCTACCCGCACGGCCTGCTCGGGCAAGAGCTCCTCTATGAGCTCGGGCCACTCTATGAAGCACAGTCCGCCGCTATAGAAGTATTCCTCATAGCCCATGTCGTAGACCTCAGACAGCCGCTTGATGCGGTAGAAGTCGAAGTGAAAGACCGGGATGCCGCCGGCAGCCTCATACTCGTTGACGATGGCAAACGTGGGGGAGGTGATGACGTCCTGCACTCCTATGGCACGGCATACAGCCTTGATAAACGTGGTCTTGCCGGCTCCCATCGCGCCATAGAAAGCGAAGACGCGACGCGAGCCGATGGCGTCGGCAAACTGTTCTGCTGCTGCCGGCAGTGCTTGTTCGGTGGATATGTGTATCTGCATAAGCAATGCTGTTTTTTACTTGTCACTAAGAGACGGCCTCACGTCAGCCGTTCTTCTTGTTGAAATAGATAAAGATGCCGGCTGCCACTATGACAATCACGGCACCGATGTGTAGCCAATCCAATTGCATAAGCTTTGCTCTACTTGTTTTTGTATGACTCGGAAAATCAGCTGCAAAGGTAGTGAAAAAGATTGAGACAGCCACAACCAATCCTTTGTTTTTTATTCTCCGTTCTAAAAATATGGCAGGCAGATATAATAAATCACGCGGCAAAGCGTTAATTATATTGTGTCAATGCGCATCATAACCGCTGTGCTACTCTTGCTCGTGGCCTCTGCCGGGGCCAGGGCTCAGTACGATCCGTCGTTCAGTCATTACTGGGCGATGGAGCCTTCGTATAACCCCGCAGCAGTCGGCAAGCAGGACAAGATCAACGTGGCTGCGGCCTACAACATGACGCTTGCCGGATTTGAGAACAATCCGCGCACGATGTATGCCGGCGCCGACCTCCCCTTCTATTTTGCCAAGAGCTATCACGCTGTGGGAGCTCAGTTTCTCAACGATCAGATAGGCGTCTTCTCCCACCGTAAGTTTGCCGTGCAATACGCCTACAGGTTCAAGCTCCTCGGCGGCCGGCTGGCCATCGGCGTGCAGCCCGCCCTGCTCAGCGAGAACCTCGACGGCTCGAAGCTCGACCTGATAGAATCGGGCGACCCGGCCTTCAGCACATCAGAGGCCACAGGCACAGCCTTCGACCTGAGCGCCGGACTCTACTATCAGCACAAGCACTGGTATGCCGGATTCTCGGCACAGCACCTTCTGGCACCTACCATCGAGATAGGCGAGACCAGCGAAATATCGCTCAAGCGGCTGTATTATTTCACAGCCGGATGCAATATTCGGCTCAGAAATCCGTTTTTTACCATACACCCATCACTGCTCGCACGTACCGACGGAGTGACTTACCGAGGCGACATCTCGGCCCGACTGAAGTACACCCACGAGAAAAAGGTGTTCTATGCCGGGCTGGGCTACAGTCCCACCAACTCTTTCACGGTGATGGTCGGCGGCAACCTGCACGGCATAAGCCTGGGCTACAGCTACGAGATATACACCTCGGCACTCAGCATAGGCAACGGCTCACACGAGCTGTGCCTGGGCTACCAGACCGACCTCAACCTCTTCAAGAAAGGGCGCAACAGGCATCAAAGCGTAAGAATACTATAAATATAAGGATATGAAGAAAAATGTGATCATAACACTCTGCACCCTGGCAGCACTCCTCGTGCTGTCGGGATGCTTTGGCAGCAAATCGTCTACATCCGACGGAGGCGAGCTGACGGGCGCCAGTGGCAGGGCTTTCTCCGAGCCCGCACCCTATGGCATGGTGCTCATCAAGCGGGGACACCTCGAGATGGGCATCACAGCACCCGACTCGCTCTGGGGTAAGCAGACACCCACACGCAGCATCTCGGTGGAGGGATTCTGGATGGACGACACCGAGATAACCAACTCGGAGTACCGCCAGTTTGTCAACTACGTGCGCGACAGCATCATACGCGAACGGCTGGCCGACCCCAACTACGGCGGCGACGAGACCTACAAGATAGAAGAGGACAAGAACGGCGACCCCGTCACACCACACCTCAACTGGAAGAAATCGCTGCCCCGCAAGCCCAACGAAGACGAGCTCAGGGCCATCGAGAGCGTCTACGTCACCAACCCCGTGACGGGCGAGCGCATGCTCGACGCCAGCCAGATGAACTACCGCTACGAGGTCTACGACTACACCGAGGCCGCACAGCGCCGCTACCGGCAGAACCCCGAGGAGCGCGATCTCAATACCGACCACTGGGGACAGCAGCAGGAGCCCATATACATATCGAAAGACACGGCATACATCGACGATGAGGGACACATACACCGCGAGACCATCAACCGCGAGTACACCGGACCGTGGGACTTCCTCAACACGTACATTATTAATATATACCCCGACACCACTTGCTGGGTCAACGACTTCCCCAATGCCGACAACGAGGTGTATATGCGCAACTACTTCTCCAACCCCGCCTACAACGACTATCCCTGCGTGGGCGTCACCTGGGAACAGGCCAACGCCTTCTGCGCCTGGCGCACCGACTTCCTGCTGAAAGGGCTGGGCGCCTCGGCACGCTATGTGCAGCGATACCGCCTGCCTACTGAGGCAGAGTGGGAGTATGCCGCAAGAGGGAAAGACCAGAACGAGTTCCCATGGGACAATGAGGACGTGGCCAGCGGTAAGGGATGCTTCTATGCCAACTTCAAGCCCGACAACGGCAACTATACCAAGGACGGCAACCTCATCACATCGAAGGTGGGCATCTACTCGGCCAACTCTAACGGCCTCTTCGACATGGCCGGCAACGTGGCCGAGTGGACCTCGACCATCTTCACCGAGGCCGGCGTGGATGCCATGAACGACATCAACCCGCAGCTCAAGTACAACGCTGCAAAGGAAGACCCCTACCGGCTGAAGAGAAAGAGCGTGCGCGGAGGCTCGTGGAAAGACCCCGAGAGCTACATACGCTCGGCATGGCGCTCCAGCGAATACCAGAACCAGCCGCGCTCCTACATCGGCTTCCGCTGCGTACGCAGCCTCGCACAGACCACCAGCGAGCGCATCAAGCAGACCAAAGCATCGGCAAAGAAAAGGAAATAGCACCTCCAAAACAACAACCAAAAAAGTACTATCATGACAAAATATAGCAAATTCAACGTCATCTACCTCCTGCAGAAGTGGCTCGACAGCGTGCCCGGCCAGACCTTCATGAACTATGCCTACAGCTGGGGTGCATCTATCGTGATTCTCGGTGCACTCTTCAAGCTCACCCACCTGCCCGGTGCCAACCTCATGCTGTTTCTGGGCATGGGCACCGAGGTGTTCGTGTTCTTCATCGCCGGTTTCGACCGACCCTTCGACAAGACCGAGGACGGCAAAGACCTGCCCACCCACATGGAGGGAGGATTTGTCTTGGGCGCATCAGGCGCAGGCGTGACAGCTGGCGGCGAGCTGCCCGAAGGTGTGGAGATTGCCGGAGGCACGGCAGAAGGTACAGTCATAGCCGGTGCCGGCGGACCCACCATCGTCGGTGGCGGTGTCATCGGCGGCGGAGGCGTCATCGGCGGCGGAGGTGGTACCGTCATTGAGGGTGGCGGTGTCATCGGCGGTGGTGGCGGCGGAACCGTCATCATCGGCGGCGGAACAGGTGCATCGGCCGAAGGGCAGACAGCAGCCGATGGCGGCGAGGTGGCGGGCACTACAGCCGTCGACACCGAGGCCATTGCCAACGTGGCTACATCGGTGGCACACATGTCGGGCGCGGTCAACCTGCCCGAGCTGCCGAAGATGAACCCCGACCTGGAGGACGCTACCAACAACTACGTAGACGAACTGAAGAACCTCACCGAGATGCTGCATAAGGTGGCCGAGCAGAGCGAGCGACTCTCGCGCGACAGCGAAGAGATGGAGAACCTCAACCGCACGCTCACCGGCATCTGCAAGATATACGAGATGCAGCTCAAGGGCGCCAGCCAGCAGATTGGCACCATCGACCAGATCAACGACCAGACGCGCAAGATGGCCGACCAGATAGCCGAGCTCAACCGCATCTACGCACGCATGATCGAGGCCATGACCGTCAATATGCCCAAGATGCCAGCCAGCACCTCAGAGCAGCAATAAGTAAGTCCCCATAGGCCCATAGGCCTCATAGGTCTTATAGGCCCAATAGGCCTCATAAGCCCCATAGGTCCCACAAGCCCCACAACCCAAACAATACACCCACAAAATATGGCAATAAAGAAAAGACCGGTCTCCCCACGCCAGAAGATGATCAACCTGATGTACGTCGTCCTCATGGCTATGCTGGCGCTGAACGTCTCCAACGAGGTGCTCAACGGATTTGCCATCGTGCAGGAAAGCCTCAACCGCACCACGGCCAACGCCACGCAGGAGAACCATGTCATATACGAAGACTTTGAACAACAGATGGCCGCCAACCCGCAGAAGGTGAAGGAGTGGTACGACAAGGCCATGGCAGTGAAGCAGATGAGCGAGCAGCTCTACTCACTCGCCACCGAACTGAAGATGGCCATCGCCCAGGAGGCCGACGGCAGCGAGGCCAACCCCGACAGCCTGCAGAATAAAGAAGACCTTGAGGCCGCCAACCAGGTGATGCTCGCACCTGGAAGAGGACGTGGCGAGGAGCTCAAGAAAGCCATCGACACCTACCGCAACGGCATTCTCGCCATGGTCACCGACTCGGTGAAGAAACAGCACATTGCCAGCGACCTCACCACAGAGGTGCCCAGCGGTGTGCTCGGCAAAAACTGGCAGGAGTATATGTTTGAGGCCATGCCCGCGGTGGCCGCCGTCACCATGCTCACCAAGCTGCAGAACGACGTGCGTAACGCTGAGAAAGAGGTGCTGCACACTCTCGTGCAGAACATCGACGTGAAGGACATACGCGTCAACGCGCTCGACGCGTTCGTCATACCCAACTCACAGACCATCGTGCAGGGCGACCGATTCTCGGCCAAAATCGTCATGGCTGCCATCGACACCACACAGGTGCCCGAGATATACATCGGCGAGCGGAAGATGAACCTCAAGGACAATGTCTATGAGACCGTCTGCGGACGCACGGGCGAGTTCACCCTGGCAGGATATATACAGACCATCAACGGCAATGGCGACAAGATACGCCGCGACTTCTCGCAGAAATACACCGTCGTGGAGCCCTCGGCCACCGTCTCGGCCGACCTCACCCGCATGCTCTATGCCGGCTACAACAACCCCATCAGCGTCTCCGTGCCGGGCGTGCCCCTGAACAAGGTGCAGGCCTCTATGACCAACGGAACACTGCAGCCCGTGGGACCAGGAAAATACATCGCACGGCCTGCACAGATAGGGCAGGAGGCGGTCATCACCGTCACATCGACCAACACCGGGCGCCCGCAGACCATGGGCTCTTTCCCCTTCCGGGTGCGACGGCTGCCCGACCCCACACCGTTCATCGACATGAAGGACGACAAGGGCAACCCACTGCGATACAAGGGAGGCGGACTGCCAAAGCAGAGCCTCATGGCCATCGACGGCATCGGAGCTGCCATCGACGACGGCATACTCGACATCGGATTCCGCGTCGTGTCCTTCGAGACCGTCTTCTACGACAATATGGGCAACGCCGTGCCCATGGTGGGCGAAGGCTCAAAGTTCTCCGCACGGCAGAAGGAGACCTTCCGAAAGCTCAACCGCAACCGGCGCTTCTACATCTCGCGCGTGAAAGCCGTAGGCCCCGACGGCATAGAGCGCACTCTGAGCACCTCGATGGAGGTCATCGTGAAGTGACAAGCCCCAACAAACAACTGAAATAATCACAGACAACACGATAACATAGCGACATGATGATGATACAGAACAATAGCAAACAGCATGTGACGGGAAGCATGTGGATGAAGGTGCTCATCCTTCTGCTCACTTCCCATCTCGCAGTTCTCACAGCCAGTGCCCAGCCCGCCAAGCGCCGCGTGCAGCCGAAGAGCGAGGCCCAGCAGAAGCAACAGACCTCGCAGGGAGGCATGTCGCAGCGCATGCGACTGCAGTACCCCACCTCGGTCGACATGCCTGAGGACGTGGTGTGGCGGCGCGACATCTACCGCGAACTCAACCTCGAGGACGAGGCCAACGCCGGACTCTACTACCCCCCCGAGCCATCGGGAAAGCAGATGAACCTCTTCACCTACATCTTCAAACTGGCCCTCGGAGGCTACATACCCGTCTACGAGTACCGCCTCGACGGCAGTGAGGTGCTTGAGGCATCGGCAAAGGTCGACATGAAGACCGTGCTCGACAACTACCACATCTTCTACGAGGAAGAGGGTGGAAAGGTGAAGGTCGACAACAGCGATATCCCTTCGGCCGAAGTGAAGATGTATTACCTCAAGGAGAGCGCCTACTACGACCAGAACAACTCGTCGTTCCACATCAAGCCCCTGGCCCTCTGTCCCGTCATGCTGCGTGAGGACGACTTCGGAGGCGAGGCGGCCAAATACCCGCTCTTCTGGGTGAAATACAGCGAGGTGGAGCCCTACCTGAGCCGACAGAGCATCATGACCAGCGACAAGAACAATGCCGCCGTCATGGGACTCGACGACTACTTCACCCGCAACAAGTACAAGGGCAAGATATACAAGACCAACAATATGCTGGGCAAGACGCTGGCACAGATTGCCGGCAACGACTCGGCGAAATACACCGCAGAGCAGCGCCGCATAGAGGCCGAGCTCGAGCAGTTCCGCAACAACATCTTCGGCGACAAGGCCAAGCGCGACTCGCTCGACAGCATCGCCTCCGTCGACCCGAAGGCTGCCAAGGCCGAGAAGAAGAAGCGCGGACGCTCGAAGTCGTCCGACACCGAGAAGGCCAGCAGCAGGCGCAGCAAGTCGTCCGGCTCGTCGGCAGGCTCGTCGGCAGCGCGCGTCTCCGTGCGGCGTCAGCGCCATTAGTCGGCACCCACACACGCTCTCTCAGCAACACCCTCAGCCCTCATCGCCTATGAAACGCCGTATCCTGGCTCTGCTCGTGCTCGTCGCGGCATGGTCGTTGGTCATGCCGATACAGGCAAAGGTCAGGATAGGACTCAGTGGCGGCGTACAGCTCGTCGAGATGAACTTCAATGCCGATGTGCTCAAGTCACGCAACCGCGTGGGCTTCTTCGGCGGGCCCACCGTCGTGTTCTCCCTGCCCGTCTCGCCACTGTCTGTCGATGCAGCAGCCCTCTACGGACAGCGTGAGCTGACGTTCGACGGCCACGCCTTCACGCAGCAGTGCATCCTCTTCCCGGCCCACCTGCGCCTCGGTGCCTCGTTCATGGGCAATGCGGGCGCATGGATCTTTGCCGGACCGCAGTTCTGCTATCACTTAGGGCGCAGCACGGAGCAATGGACCGATGACCAGGGGCGGCAGTGCCAGCTCGTCATGCAGGAGAATACCCTGTTCTTCGACCTCGGCCTGGCCCTGCGTCTGGGCAGGATAGAGGCCACCGTCACCTACAACCTTCCGCTCGGCAAGGCCGGCGACTTCTCCTGGCAGTCGCTGGGCCAGCAGCTGCAGACGGAGACCTGGGAGCGAGCACGCACTCGCACCAACGTCTGGCGCCTGGCCGTCACCTACTATTTCTAAGCTTATTTGCCGGTGGCAAACAAAATGGCCTGATTTTATTGCTGCTATCAAACAATTAGAACGCTTTATTTCGGACTGGCTTATAAACGTTTTTATTTCGGACAGGCATAAAGCCCGTCCCTACAATTGCGCGGCACCACCGCGTGGTTTGCAATACTGTAGGGACGGGCTTTATGCCTGTCCGCCATCGTCCTTCCACGTGTTTGTGCCACCCACTGTAGGGACGGGCTTTATGCCTGTCCGCCACACGCAGCATATGAACGTTTTTGGTTTCGTACAGGCATAAAGCCCGTCCCTACAGCGTGCCGACCTCATGCAAATACTTGAGCAAAAGACAAACTCTAACCCGTGAAGAGACTCTCGCCCTTGTCTGCCCTGAACTGACGCCAGTACTATAGCCAGACGAATAGCCATACGGATAACTAGCCATACCTTGAGCCATACCTAATAACACGTCACAAGAGAAAAGACCACTCTTTTTCTTAATTTATCTTCACGAATTATCACATCCTCGATTTTTTTGATTATTTTTGCGCAGAGAACGCCCAATGCTGGGCAAGAACAACTAAAGCGACATGGTGATAAACTATAGAATAATATGACAGCGAAAGAATTGAATATAATAGACAATAATGAATACCAGCAGTGGTTACAGCAATTGTGTACAGAAATAGACAAGCAGCGGCTGAAGGCAGC
>CAJOHP010000060.1 GCA_905234355.1 uncultured Prevotella sp.
TGTTCACGTCGTAGTACTGCCTGAGCATGTTCATCAGCAGCGACTTGCCGAAGCGCCGCGGGCGGATGAAGAAGAAGTAGTGGTTGGCCGCCTCTATCTCGGGGATGAAGCGGGTCTTGTCTACATAGTAGTAGCCTGAGAGGCGCACGTCCTCCCAGTTCTGCATGCCGTAGGGCAGGCGGCGGGGCTTCTGCTGCTGTTGTGTCATGTTGAGTCGTTGTTGTCGTGCCGTGTTCTTCCTGCGTGTGGGCAGGTGCAGCACCTTGTGTGGTCAGTCCATTTCTTCGTCGGGCTCGTAGCCCCCCATCTCTCGTATGGCGTTTTTCAGCATGGTGTATTGCTGGTAGAGATGGTTGACGGGCAGTTCGCCGCGGGTGTAGTCGTGCATGGGCGACTTGAGGTAGAAGGAGAGGAACCGCTGTATGCCGTAGCGTCCGGCGCGTGCAGCGAGGTCGCTGAGCAGGCAGAGGTCGAGACAGAGCGGTGCTGCGAGTATGCTGTCGCGGCAGAGGAAGTTGATTTTTATCTGCATGGGGTAGCCCATCCATCCGAAGATGTCGATATTGTCCCATCCCTCTTTGTTGTCGTTGCGTGGCGGATAGTAGTTGATGCGCACCTTGTGGTAGTACTGCGTGTCGTCGTCGTTGCCGTGTCCGTAGAGGTCGGGCTGCATGTCGGGTCGCAGGATGGTCTCGAGTGTGGATAGCTTCGACACCTCCTTAGTGCGGAAGTTGGCGGGCTCGTCGAGCACGAGACCGTCGCGGTTGCCCAGTATGTTGGTTGAGAACCATCCGCTGAGTCCCAGGCATCGTGTGCCGATGATGGGGGCGAATCCGCTCTTGACGAGCGTCTGTCCAGTCTTGAAGTCCTTGCCGGCTATGGGCAAGTGTGTCTTTTCGGCCAGCTGCCACATGGCTGGAATGTCGACGGTGGTGTTTGGTGCGCCCATGATGAATGGTGCTCCCTCGCATAGTGCTGCATAGGCGTAGCACATGGATGGTGCGACGTGCTCCCGGTCGTCGGCCTGCATGGCCGCCTCGAGGTCGGCGAGTGTTCCGTGCACGGGCATGTAGACGGGCACGTAGATTTCGGTGGATGCAGCCCAGAGCACGACGATGCGTGCACACTGGTGCTGCTGCTTGAAGTGTCGTATGTCCTGCCGTATGGCCTCAGCCATATCCCATCGTGTGCGGCAGGGCTTCACATTGTCGCCGTCTAGCCGTCGGGCATAGTTCTTGTCGAAGGCGGCGGCCATGGGCACAATCTGCTCGAGCTCGTCGCGCACGGGCAAGATGTCTTTCTCCTGGAGCACCTGGCAGTACATGGCGCTCTGGAAGGCGTTCTGCGGATAGACGTCCCAGCAGCCGAAGACGATGTCGTCGAGGCTGGCCAGGGGCACGATGTCGCCATAGCTGAGGTATTGTGCTTCGTCGCCACGTCCCACGCGTATCTTGTCGTATTGGGTCATGGAGCCGATGGGCTTGGACAAGCCCTTACGGGCCATGAGCACGCCTGTCATAAAAGTGGTGGCAACAGCGCCGTTGCCTACTATCATGATGCCGAGTTTGCCGTCGGCGGGGGCTACGTTTGTTTGCTTCATGCTTATATTGCTTTTTTTAGATCTTTCCGGTTTTTCTGCGGCTACCGTGTGTGGCTGCATGGCCTCTGTGCGGGAGTTCCTCAGAAGGAGGCTCTGAAGGTGCACATCACGATGTGCTTGTTGGCCGTGGTGAGGTCGTTGTAGCTGAGTTTATAATGTGTGGCGCAAAGGTACACATTAATTGTAAGTTGACAAAACTTTTTTGTAGCCATTGATGCGCTTTGTTGCCGCTTTTTGGTTTTTTTATGACTTCGCGTGTCTCTACTCTGCAGGAAAATGCTTACTTTTGCATAGTCGTTATGACCCATCCACCCTTATTGCCCGTATTGATAGGCACAGGCTTGGGTTCCGGCTTCTGGCCCTGGGGCCCCGGCACGGCAGGTGCTGTCGTGGCCACTGCGTTGTGGGCAGTGGCCTATGTGCTGCTTGGCGCCTCCTCTGCGGTCCTGCTCACGGTGTTGCTCATCGTGGCTGGCACGCTTGCAGGCACGTGGGCCACGGCGCGGCTCATGCCCTACTGGGGCGACGACCCGAGTCGTGTGGTGGTCGACGAGATGGTGGGTGTGTGGATACCGCTGCTGCTGGCTCACAACTGGTGGCAGGCGCTACTGGCGCTGGCGCTGTTCAGGCTGCTGGACATCGTCAAGCCCCTGGGCATCCGTGCCCTCGACCGCCGGCGCGGCGCCTTCTGGGTGATGGCCGACGACCTGTTGGCCGGTCTCTACTCAGCCGCAGTGTTGTGGGGCGTGGAGTGTGTGGCGGGAGCCTGACGACTGTCAAGAGAATGAAAAATCGTAAAGACAATGAAGTATAGAGAGCTATTGCAGAAGGCCGTCTATTGTGTCGTCGACCCGCTCGTCGACGTGATGGCCAAGCTGGGACTGACGCCCAACAGCATCACGGCTGCGGGCTTCGCGGGCAACCTGTTTGCCATGTGCTTGTTTATAGCCGCAGCGCAGTCGGCTGACCGCGACGAGCGCTTCTTCCACCTCATAGGGTGGGGTGGGGGCGTCATCCTCTTCGCCGGACTGTTCGACATGATGGACGGCCGCCTGGCCCGTCGCTGCCAGATGTCGTCAACGTTTGGTGCGCTGTGGGACTCCGTGCTCGACCGCTACAGCGAGCTGGTCACGCTCTTCGGCATCTGCCTGGTGTTTCTCGGTATAGACCGCTCGTGGTTTCCCATGGGTGTGGCCACGTTTGCCGCCATGGTGGGCTCGGTCATGGTGAGCTACGTCAGGGCGCGTGCCGAGGGGCTGGGCATCGAGTGCAAGGTGGGGCTGATGCAGCGCCCCGAGCGTGTGGTGGTCACTGCCGTGGCGGCGCTCGTCACTGCCTTTACTCAGGATTTGAGCTGGCTGGCCGTGGGCATGGTGCTCATCGCCGTCCTGGCCAACGCCACCGCCTTCTGGCGCATTGCCCATTGCTATAAGGTGTTAGGAAATAAAGGTGTAGAGGCGGAAGAGTAGAAATAGTAATAAGGGAGTAGCGCAGTAAAGGAAATGAAGTTGTTTGACATGTCCACGCTATCGCGGCGCGAGTTGGTTGCCGTTGGCTTAGCCTCGCTGGCTTTTCTGGCCGTGCAGGCTATGGTGGTGGGACTCATCCCCGCCCAGGTGCTGATGGTGGCGCTGTTCTGCCTGCTCTACGTAGCCCATCCGCTCACGCGCAAGGTGGCCATGGCCATGCTGCCCTTCATCGCCTTCGAGATTATGTACGACTGGATGCGGCTATACCCCAACTATAGGGTCAACCCCGTCGACCTGCGCGGCATCTACGAAAGCGAGCTGGCCCTTTTCGGCATCAGCGACGGCGCCACGACCATGATACCCTGCCAGTATTTCGCCCTGCACCACACGGCGTGGCTCGACCTGCTGGCCGGCATCTTCTATCTCTGCTGGGTGCCCGGCCCCATAGCTGTGGGGCTCTGGCTGCTGTTCCGTGGCGAGGAGGGATGGTATGTGCGCTTTGCGCTGTGCTTCCTGCTGGTCAATCTCCTCGGGTTTGCAGGCTACTATCTCCACCCTACAGCCCCGCCATGGTATGTGCTCGAGCATGGCTTCACGGCCGACTTCACCGTGGGTGGCAGCACCGCCGGCCTGTCTCGCTTCGACCGTCTGGTGGGCCTGTCCGTCTTCGGGAGCATCTATGTGAACAACAGCAACATCTTTGCCGCCCTGCCCTCGCTGCATGCCGCCTATATGACGGTGGCCACGGCCTACGCCGTGCTCTCGCGCCGCTCGTGGCCGCTCGTGACCCTCTGCTGCGTCGTCAGCGTGGGCATCTGGCTGACGGCCGTCTACAGCTGTCACCACTACGTCATCGACGTGGTGTTGGGCGTCTTCACCGCCCTCATGGGCGTCTTCCTCTTCGAGCGCCTGCTCATGCGCTGGCCGCCCTTCCGTGGTTTCGCCGAGCGCTACGCCCACTATCTCTCGCAACTGAAATAACTAAAAAACTAAGACTGCTATGCTAAAGAAATCCCTCCTTGCCCTCGTCTGCCTGCTGATGGCAGCCGTGCCGGCCGGTGCTCAGGAGCCTACTGAGGCCACCGCCTATTTCGACAACAAGCCTTTCGGCTGGGCCACCTGCAGCGACCTGCAGGGCACGCCCTACCAGCTCACCGGCGGCTACTATGCCAAGCGGCCCAAGACCACCGTGCTCTATGCCAGCGGCGGCGACGACCGGCAGGCACTGAACCATGCCATCCAAAACTTCGACGTCGTCATCCTCGACGGCTCCAAGGGCCACTTCACCATCTCTAAGACGCTCGACCTGAAGGACGTGAAGAACAAGAGCATACTCGGCCGCAACGGTGCCCGGCTGTGCACACAGTGGTATCTCACCGACGAGCTGCGGCAGGCACTCATCGATGCCGACATCACCAAGTACAGCAGCACCGGCGGTGGCGGCACGCTGCCCAACGGCCAGAAGATAGACGAGGACCGTGCCTACTACACCCGCCTGACGCTCATCGAGGCCACGGGCGACGTGAGCGAGAGCTACCGCGGCTCAGGCATCTTCAAGATACGCGGCGCGGCCGAGAACATCATCGTGCGCAACCTCGTGCTGCAAGGCCCCGGCAGCGTCGATGTGGACGGCGACGACCTCGTCTCCAACAACGGCGGCAACCACGTGTGGATAGACCACTGCGAGTTCATCGACGCCATGGACGGCAGCCTCGACAGCGGCCACAACCCCACGGAGATGTTTGTCACCTACTCGTGGAACGTGTTCCGCTACACCAGCCGCAGCTTCTCCCACTCCTACAGCAACGGCACGGGATGGTATCAGGGCTTCATGCAGTACATCACCTATGCCGACTGCATCTGGGGCGCCGGCTGCAACCGCCGTCTGCCACAGGCCGACCATGTGTATATCCACATGCTCAACAACTACTACAACTGTCCGGGCAATGCCGTGGCCATTGCCGTCGGCGCCATGTCGGAGGCACTCATCGAGGGCAACTACGCCGTCTCGGGCGTCAAGGGCGCCTTCAGCCCCGGCAGCTCCAGCGACCTCTACTATGTCTGTCGCGACAATGTGGGCTTCGGCTCCTACAACGACAAGAGCAACACCACGCGCACCATAGCACCGCCCTATACCTATTATAATATGTCGGGGGCCGACGTGCCCGCCGTGCTGACGTCGGCCGGTGGTGCGGGCGCCACACTCGACGACCCCACCCCCGACGTGGGTCAGGACACCTCGCCCAGCGCCCAGACCGAGGCCCAGACGTGGGACTTCGGCGCATGGAGCGAGGCCACCGTGGAGCGCCTGAAGGCCGACACCGAGCAGTGGAAGGAGAACGGCACCAACTACGAGTGCCTCTTCAGCCAGACCTATCAGGAGCCGCTCACCGCCGGCGGCGAGGAGTTGTCCGAGACACGCGGACTGCTCTTCACCGTGCCGGCAGCCGGCAATCTGGTTATCTACACCGCCGGCTCCGGCCCCAGCCTGCGACTGAACAAGACCACCAACGAGGTGGTCATACCGCAGTGCCGCAAGGGCGACGAGATAGAGCTGCTGCTGCGCACGGCCAACGGCAATGAGGAGCGCGGCGTGACGGTGAGCAACGCTACGCCCGACAAGTGTCTGGGCAAAGGCTCGTCGTCGGCGCCCTACTCCGCCACGTTTGCCGTGCAGGCCGACGGCGACGTGGTGCTGCGGCCCACCGGCGGCATCTATCTGCATGCCATCAGCTTGACGCGCGCCGTGGCCGGAGAGAAGAAGACGGGCGACGTCGACGGCAGTGGGCTGGTCGATGTGAGCGACGTGACCGCCATCATCAGTCATATCTTAGGCAAGACACCCGAGGGCTTCGATGCCGCAGTGGCCGATGCCGACGGCAACGGACTGGTCAACGTGACCGACGTGACCCACGTCATCGCCATCATCCTGGGGCAGTAGCTTTTATGTTACAGACCCCACCCCCGGCCCCTCCCCTTCAATATCATGTACCCAGTTTTGCATGTGCCAGCACATGCAAAACTGGGCACAACAAAAAAATGATCGCCCTCCTTCCGAACCAACTGTGAGCTACTTGTGCAGTGGGAAGTCGGAACGGTCGAAGGTCTTCAGCTCCTGCCCGTTGAACTGCGTGTAGTCCATGTCGAGCTGGCTCCATGGCTGGCGGTCGCGGAAGAACTCGGGGTGTTTCACCCTGAGGGCGCACTCCTGCACCTCCCTGAAGGCGTCGGCCGCACACTTGGGCGGTGTCTGTGCCGAGACATAGACCATGCGCATGCGGGTGCACCCGGCAAAGGCGGCTGCCCTCACGGTGAGCACGTTGGCCGGCAGGTGGATGAACTCCAGACGCTTGCATCCGGCAAAAGCCATGATATCGACCGTGCGCAGCAGTTCGGGCATGAACACATAGCGCACGCCGGCATTCATAAAGGCGCAGCGGCCGATGTGCTCCACCTCGCGATAGAGCATCATGCGGTCCAGCCGTTGGCAGTCCTTGAACATGCAGTCGCCGACGGCGGTGAGGCGCTTCGACATCTCGACGAACAGCAGGCGGCGGCAGCACTCAAATGTAGAGACGCCCACGCGCTCGAGACGGCGGGGCAGCACGACGCGCTCCAGACTCGTCATGCCGAAGAAGGCCGAGTCGGGCAGCGTGCGGTTGGTCACCTTGCGCAGGTTGAGCAGCTGCAGACTGTCCAGGCTGCGCAGCGTATGGAAGTCGGCATCGCCCAGCTGGCCCGACAGCTTCAGCTGGCGCACGGGGCCTGGCATCTGGGCTATCAGCTCGGCCAGCGTGCCCGGCCGTTCCACGCGCAGCGTGGGCAGGGCAGCGCGTGTGGTGACTGCTGCACAGAGCAGCAAGAGTGCTAAGAGGCAGTGTTTCATGTGAGGAAAGGATTTTTTTTTATTCAACTTTCGCAAATAGGATGTTCTTTTACCCCATTATTTTGGGTTCTACGATTTTGTGCTGATAAGTTCTTCGACAAGCGAAGCGGTAAAGCCGAGTCCCCACGCCTGTCGACAGGCGTGGGGTCTGTAACCTTTTCTTGAGTAAAAGCTCCAATTCTCTCATTCTTGATACAAAGGAGGGAAACTTTATACGGTGATTTCTCCAGAGCCGTAGCAGCGGTGGTGCTGCTCGTCGTAGACCACGCAGAACTGTCCCGGTGCCACGCCGTGTATGGCGTCGGCCGAGTGTATGGCAAAGCGCCCGCCGTCGAGGGACTCGATGGTGGCGCTGTGAAACTCGGGTGTGTGGCGTATCTTGAAGGTGATGCGTCCCGAGGGCATCACGCCGTTGATGCTGTGGAAGCCGTGCAGCGCAAACTGCTGCTTGTAGACCGACAGCGGGTCGTAGCCGTGAGCCACGTAGAGCACGTTGGCCTGCGGGTCTTTCCCTACGATGAACCACGGTCCGCCGCCGAAGCCCAGGCCCTTGCGCTGCCCGATGGTGTAGAACCAGTGTCCGCGGTGGCGCCCTATCAGCCGGCCGGTGTCCATCTCCACCACGTCGCCGGGCTGCTCGCCCAGATAGCGCCGCACATACTCCGTGTAGTCTATCTTGCCCAGGAAGCAGATGCCCTGCGAGTCGTGGCGGCGGGCACTCACGAGGTGCTCGCGCTGGGCTATCAGCCTCACCTCGTCCTTCATCAGATGGCCTATGGGGAAGAGCGCCTTCTCCAGCTGCCAGCCGTAGAGCTGTGCCAGGAAGTCGGTCTGGTCCTTCACCGGGTCGGGGCTCGTCGTGAGCCACTTGCGGCCCTCGCTGTCGCGCTCCGTCTGGGCATAGTGGCCGGTGGCGATGAGGTCGTAGTCGCGGCCCCGCTTCTCATGGAAGGCGCCGAACTTGATGAGGCGGTTGCACATCACGTCGGGGTTGGGCGTCAGGCCCGCCCGCACCTTCTCCATGGTGTAGCGCGTCACCTGGTCCCAGTACTCGCGGTGACAGTCCACCACCTCCAGCCGGCAGCCATACTTCGCTGCCACCGAGGTGGCCATCTCCAGGTCTTCCTCCGCCGTGCAATCCCACGTGTCGGACCCCGTATCCTCCGGGCCTATCTTGATGTAGTAGCAGTCGGGGTGCAGGCCCTGGCGGGCCAGCACGCTCACCACCACCGAGCTGTCCACACCGCCCGAGAGCAGCACGCAGATGCGCTTGTCAGTCAGTTCTGTTGCATTCATGTGTGCAAAGTTACTGTTTTTTTGTGAAACAGCCAAACCTTTTGTCTGCGGAAGTGGATAAATATTTAGGCTTTATCCTTTTTATGCAGAAAACAGCAAAAAACCGGCCGGTTGTTGCATATTATATCAAGATTATTATTACCTTTGCCGACCGATACCGCAAAACAATAACCAACGATAAGACCCCACGACAGACCACATGAGACACATTGCACAGCTTGCGGCCACGCTCACCCTTTCCCTGGCCGTGATGAGTCCGCAGCGGGCCCTGGGCCAGCAGTCAGGGCCGACCGACACCGACTGGAACAAGCTCTTCACCGAGCGCATCACCTTCAACGGCTACGCCCAAGGCGGGTGGTCGTACAGCGATGCCAACAGCGAGAAGACCAACTCCTACAACCTGAAGCGCACGCTGCTCTGGGCCAAGGCCCGCATCACCGACCGCTGGTCGTTCCTTTTCATGCACGACTTCTCGAGCGTCGTGCAGGAGTTCTACACCGACTACCGCGTCACGCGCGACAAGTCGCTCACCGTGCGCCTGGGACAGTTCAAGCACTCCTACACCATGGAGAACCCGCTGTCGCCCACACAGCTCGAGCTCATCGACGTCTACTCGCAGGCCGTGCTCTATCTGGCCGGCGAGGGCCCCGACCCGCTGCAGGGTGTGAACTACGGGCGCGACCAGGGCCTGATGGTCTTCGGCGACCTGCTTGGCGACTACGTGCACTACGAGCTGGCGCTGATGAGCGGACAGGGCATCAACCGCCGCGACCGCAACAACCAGAAAGACTTCATCGGCAAACTCGAGCTGCGGCCCGTCGGAGGGCTGCGGCTGGGCGGCTCGGTCTATCTCGGCACGGGCAACGCCGTGGGCACGGCCGCCTGGAACCCCGCCATCGCCGTGGGCGACAACTACCGCCGCAACCGCTACGCCGTGGGTGCCGAATACAAGACCCGGCCCTACTCGCCGGGACAGTACAAGGAGGCACGTCCCGCCAGCGTGCGCGCCGAGTGGCTCGGAGGCAAGGACGGCGACGTGAAGAGCCGCGGCGGCTACGTCACCACGTGCATACCCGTCGTGGGCGCACTCGACGTGGTGGCCAGCGGCGAGACCTTCGACCGCAACACCGGCGCCGACGGATGGGACCAGACCAACCTCACGCTCGGACTGCAGTACTGGTACTACAAGAAGTGTCGCGTGCAGCTGCAGTACACCCGATGCCTTTGTGGCGAGAACATCAGCAGCCAGGACTACAACTGGCTGCAGGCACAGGTGCAGGTGGCATTCTAAGGTCGGTGCTATGAAGAAAAATACAGTCAGACTATGTTCATAAAAGTTTTTCTGACCATCATCTTCCTGGTCGTGATGGTGGCAGTGGGAGTCTACTCCCGCAAGCAGGCCAGCTCGGTCGACGGCTTCGTGCTCGGCGGCCGCTCCGTAGGACCGTGGCTCACCGCCTTTGCCTACGGCACCAGCTATTTCTCCGCCGTGGTCTTCGTGGGCTACGCCGGACAGTTCGGATGGCGCTACGGCCTGTCGTCGACATGGATAGGCGTGGGCAACGCCGTGATAGGGTCGCTGCTGGCATGGCTCGTGCTGGGACGGCGCACCAAGCTGATGACCCAGCACATAGAGAGCCGCACCATGCCCGACTTCTTCGGCACTCGCTTCGACAGCCAGGGACTGCGCGTGGCCGCGTCCATCATCGCCTTCGTCTTTCTCATCCCCTATACAGCCGGCGTCTACAAGGGCATCTCCACACTCTTCGAGATGGGCTTCGGCATACCCTATGAGTACTGCGTGGTCATCATGGCCGTGCTCACCGCCGTCTACGTCATCCTGGGCGGCTACAAGGCCACGGCGATGAACGACTTCATCCAGGGCATCATCATGCTCTTCGGCATCGTGGCCGTCATCTTGGCGGTGCTCGCCTCGCAGGGCGGACTGGCCGAGGCCGTGGGCCGTCTGGCCGCCATCCCCGCCGACGGCGCACCCGCCGGCGCCGCAGGCGGCGGACCCTTTGCCACATGGTTCGGACCCGACCCCTGGGGACTGCTTGGCGTGGTCATACTCACCTCGCTCGGCACATGGGGACTGCCGCAGATGGTGGGCAAGTTCTACAGCATCACCGACGAGAGCGCCATACGCCGCGGCACCGTCATCTCCACCATCTTCGCCTTCATCGTGGCAGGCGGCTGCTACTTCCTCGGCGGCTTCGGACGGCTCTACGACCCCGTGGTGCAGGGAGGCAAGATAGCCTTCGACAGCATCGTGCCCTCGATGCTCGTCACCCTGCCCGACGTGCTCATCGCCCTCGTTGTGCTGCTCGTGCTCTCGGCCTCGATGTCCACACTCGCCTCGCTCGTGCTCACCTCGTCGTCGACGATGACACTCGACCTCATCTACCGCGACAAGAAGTCGCTGCCCGGCGAAGTGCAGGAGGGCAGCATCGACGACGAGGTGTCAGAGCGCGTCGAGCGGCGCAAGGTGGTGGTCATGCGCGTGCTCATCGTCTTCTTCATCGTCATCTCGCTGATGATAGCACTCCGTCCGCCCACCTTCATTGCCCAGCTCATGGGCATCTCCTGGGGCGCACTGGCAGGTGCCTTCCTGGCACCCTTCATGCTGGGACTCTACTGGCGCGGAGCCACCACTGCCTCGGTGTGGGCCTGCTTCGCCTGGGGTGTGGGCATCACACTGGCCAACATGCTGGCAGGCAACCCCGTCAGCCCCATCAACTGCGGAGCCATCGCTATGGTGGGCGGATTTCCCGTGGTGTGGCTCGTCAGCCTGCTTACACCCAAGATGGACAGGCAGCGCGTCAAGCAGATATTCCAGTGCTACGGGTAAACAGCCATTTTTACCTCGCCTTTTCTTCGGCGTTTCGCAAAAAATGCGTACCTTTGCACCCGATTTAACTAACAACACCTTATATATATATAATATAGAGCAAACATTATGTCGCAAACAAACACCATCGTAGGACTGAAGATCAAGTGCCTGCGTGAGTCGAAAAACATCTCCGTGGAAGAGCTGGCTGAGCGCAGCGGCCTCTCCGCAGAGCAGATCACATCGGTAGAGACCGACGAGCAGCTGCCCTCGCTGGGCCCGCTCATCAAGATAGCCCGTGCACTGGGTGTGCGCCTGGGCACCTTCATGGACGACAACGACGCCCTCGGCCCCGTCGTCACCCGTGCTGCCGACCGTGAGGGCGGCCACACCATCAGCTTCTCCAACGGCGCCGAGGACGCCCGCAAGCACATGGAGT
>CAJOHP010000061.1 GCA_905234355.1 uncultured Prevotella sp.
TGGAGAGATTACCATTGATGGGCATCACGATATTGGCAATCCGGTTGGCATGGTAGGCACTCTTACGCAATTCCTCGTTGATTTCTTCAAACTCCCTGATGGCTTCCTGCTCGTGGCAGAACACCTTCACCACCTTCTGTCCGGTCATCATCTCCTCGACGAAGGCATTGACGTCGGCCAGCGACTGCTGTTGTGTCTTGAAGTGGGCGCGGCTCCACTTGCCCAGCCGGGTGGTGGCCATCACCATGAGGGCTGCCATGAGCATGGACACGATGGTGAGCGGCACGCTGAGCACCATCATCGAGGTGAAGGTAGCCACGATGGTGACGACCGACGAGAAGAGCTGGGCCATGGCTGTGGATATGAGCTGGCGGAGGGAGTCCACGTCGTTGGTGTAGGTCGACATGATCTCGCCGTGTGCATGCTGGTCGAAGTAGCTCACGGGCAGCTGCTGCATGCGCTCGAAGATGTGCTTGCGCAGCCGCAGCTGTGTGCCTTGCGACACCTGAATCATCAGACGGTTGTAGGCGTAGGAACAAGTGGCGCCCACCAGCAGCACAAAGCCCAGCTTGAGTAGGGCCGTCAGCAGCGGACTATACTCCGGAGCCGTCTGTTGCATGAGCGGCACGATGTGGTCGTCGATGAGCGTGCGGGTGAAGAGCGTAGATGCGAGTGAGGCGACCGAGCTGACCACGATGCACGCCAGGACGAGGACCATCTGCCATCGGTAGTGTGTCCATACGAGTGTGCCCAGGCGCATCATGGTGTGGCGCTTTTGCTTGTCTATCTTCTGGAAGCCTGCATGAGACTGTGGGCCGCGGGGGCCGAAGGGTTGCTTCATAGGTAAATGCGGGGGTAGACTGTGGCGGCTACAGGGACTGCTGCGGTGTGCTGAGCTCGTCGAAGTCGCCGGTGTCCTTGGTTTGTATGTCGAATATTTCGCGGTAGAGGCCGTTGCTGGCCAGCAGCTCCTCGTGGGTGCCGTATCCTGCCACGACGCCATTGTCCATGACGAGTATGCGGTCGCAGTGTCGCACGGTGGAGATGCGCTGTGCGATGATGAGCTTCGTGGTGTCGGGCAGCTGTTGGCGGAAAGCCTGCTGTATGAGTGCATCGGTGTGCATGTCGCAGGCCGAAGTGCTGTCGTCGAGTATGAGCACCCGTGGCTTCTTCAGCAGTGCGCGGGCTATGCACAGGCGCTGCCGCTGGCCGCCGGAGATGTTGGTCCCTCCCTGCTCTATGCGTGCCTCATAGCCGCCGTCCATCTCCATGACAAAGCCGTCGGCTTGGGCCAGACGTGCGGCATGGCGCATCTCCTCGAGCGTGGCGTCGCGCTTGCCCCACCGCAGGTTGTCGGCCACGGTACCGGCAAAGAGCGTGTTCTGCTGGAGCACCACGCCGACGGTCTGTCGCAGCGTGGCGAGGTCGTATTCTCTCACGTCGCGGCCGCCCACGAGCACTTGCCCCTGTGTGGGGTCGTAGAGACGGCTGACGAGGCTCACCAGGGTGGACTTGCCCGAGCCTGTACCGCCTATGACGCCTATGCTCTGGCCAGCCTTCACTGCAAACGACACGTTGTAGAGTGCCGATCGCTTGGAACGCGCAGGACTGTCAGGAGCGGCTGTCGCATCGGCCTTATAGTCGAAGCGCACTGACCGGAACTCTATGCTCGGCTGACTGATGGTGGTGACGGGGTGTGGCGGGTTCTGTATGTCGGCCACCTCGTCGATGACCTCGGCCACACGTTTAGCCGAGGCGGCGCTCTGGGTGAGCATGACGAATATCATAGACAGCATCATCAGTGCCTGCAGGATGGACATGACATAGGTGAAGAGCGAGGTGAGCTCGCCCGTCGTGAGCGTGCCGGCCACCACAAACTGCGCTCCCCACCACGACAGGGCGATGATGCATCCATAGACCACGAGGTTCATCACGGGGTGGTTGAGTGCCATGAGGCTCTCCGCGCGTACATATATTTTATATAGAGCCTCGGCAGCACGTGCAAACTTTTCGCTCTCATACTTTTCGCGCACGAAAGCTTTCACCACGCGCATGGCCCGCACGTTCTCTTCGACGCTCAGGTTGAGGGCGTCGTAGCGTTCGAACACCTGCTGGAAGAGTGTGGACACGCGCGAGATGATCTGATAGAGTGCCAAGGAGAGCACGACCATGGCCACGATGAAGACGACAGACAGGCGTGCGTCGATGAGCAGGCACATGACGATGGATAGCAGCAGCCTGAATGGTGCGCGCACGGTGATGCGCAGGATCTGCTGCATAGCCTGCTGCAGATTCTGCACGTCGGTGGTCATACGGGTGATGAGTCCGGCCGTGGTGTACTTGTCGATGTCGGAGAAGGCATAAGTCTGTATGTTGCGGTACATGGCTCGCCGCAGGTTGGCGGCAAATCCCGTTGAGGCATAGGCCGACACCCTGCCGGCCAAGATACCGAAAAAGAGCGAGAGCAGCCCCATGCCTAGCATGATGAGTCCGTAGCGCCATACGGCGTCCATGTCGCCGGCGCTGATGCCTCGGTCGATGAGCGAGGCCGTGACGTAGGGTATCATCACGTCGAGCACCACTTCGATGGCCGTGAGCACGGGCGTGGCAGCGGCTGCCCAGCGGTACTGTCCTATCTGTCTGTAGAGCGTCTTGAGCATCTTGTTGTCTTTGTGTCTGTGAGCGAAAAAAACGGGGCGGCACACACCCCATGCTGTAAATGCGCTGCAAAGTTACAAAAATATTTGTGAGCAGAAAGCTGCAAGATACCGTGATGTTGGTTAAAAATGCTTAAAGTCATCGAAAAACCCGAAACAAGGATTTCTGTTATCAAAACTTTTTAGTACCTTTGCACCCTGTTTGGAGTAAGTATCAAAAAAGTACAAAATTAAAGTAGATAGCAATGTCGAAAGTTTGTCAAATCACAGGAAAGAAGGCACAGATAGGCAACAATGTGTCTCACTCAAAGCATCGCACGAAGAGAAGCTTTGATGTCAACCTGTTCAGCAAGAAGTTCTACTATGTAGAGGAGAACTGCTGGATTCAGTTGAAGATTAGCGCCGCTGGTCTTCGCATGATTAATAAAGTGGGTCTTGACGCCGCACTGAAGCAGGCAGTAGCCAATGGCTTTGTGGATTGGAAAGACATAAAAGTAATAGGAGACTAACGACCATGGCAAGCAAGAAAGCAAAGGGTAACCGCGTCCAGGTAGTGCTGGAGTGCACCGAGATTAAGAACAGTGGTCTTCCTGGCACCAGCCGTTACATTACAACAAAGAATCGTAAGAACACGCCTGAGCGTCTGGAGCTGATGAAGTATAATCCCATCCTGAAGAAGATGACCCTGCACAAGGAGATCAAATAAGCAAGCTTGATCTTACAGTACAGGTGATAATAACACAGGAAGACGGGTAAAAAGTAAAAGTAATAATAGACTATGGCAAAGAAAACCGTTGCTACCCTCCACGAAGGTTCGAAGGATGGTCGCGCTTATTCGAAAGTGATTCGTATGGTGAAGAGCCCCAAGACGGGTGCTTACATCTTCGACGAGCAGATGGTTCCCAATGAGGCCGTAAAGGACTTCTTCAAGAACTGATTGATATTAAGAAATAAGTAAGAAGCAAAGAGAAAGAGGAAAGAAGTATAATCAGACTTCTTTCCTCTTTCTCTTTGCTTCTTACTTAATGAGCTTTAAGGCCTTCTTCCTGAGCTCAGATAGAGTGCCTCATACTGCCGTGCCACCTTCAGGTAGTCGTGGTGGCGTCGGACGTACTCCATGCTCTGCCGTTTCAGCTCGGGCAGGCGCTCGGGATGCAGCACGAGTTGCTCCAGCTCGTGATACACGCTCTCGTAGCTGGGCTCTACGTTGATGATGGGCCGCAGCTCCTTTTCCCCGATGATTTCATAGTTTTCCGGCTCGCCTCCGCCTATGAGTACGATGCCCTTCGACATGGCCAGCAGAGCGTTCATGGCGGGCGTGTAGCTGTAGAGCTGGTCGAGTATGGCGTCGCACGAGTTCATCATGTGCTGGTATTGTTCGAAGGGCACGCCCTCGGCCTTGACTATCGTCAGGCTGCCGGGATAGCGGCGCTGCACGTCTTCGGCTGCGCGGAGCATGATGTCGGTGCCCTTGTAGGCGCTGCGCCCTTTGCTGATGCCGATGAAGAGGCGCAAGCAGTCGTCGCCGTTGTCCGCAGGGCGAACAGGCTGCGGGGGCGCCGGCAGGTGCGGGGCCTCGATGGGCAGTGGTATGAAGTGTAGTTTCTCTGGGAAGTAAGGCTGGTAGCACACATGGTCGTCGTAGAGCACGGAGACGATGGCGTCGCAGTCCTGTGCTATCAGCTGGTTCAGCCGGCCTTTCGGCGTGTCGATCCAGTCTTTGCGATCGCGCTCGGCTATGGGGTCGGTGCGCACGGCAGCGCCCAGGTTGAAATCGCTGTAGCGCAGTGGCTTGCGGTAGGTGCACTCGTGCACCCAGTACCAGTCCATGCCCATGGCGCCCAGCACCATCATGCCGTTGTGGCGGCGCAGGTATCGGTAGATGGGCAGCAGACGCTCGGCCTTGAGTTCGAGAAACATGGGGTTGATGAACTGCACCACGTCGTAGCCCCGCCATCGGGGCAGCAGGCATCCCACCTTGACTGCCAGTTGCAGTCCGCCCCATTTGCCCGGTCTGCGGGCCAGGTCTGTGTCGCGCGGATAGTTTTTCCAGAAGTCGCCGTTGGAGGCCACCGTCACTTCATGCCCCAGCGTGCGCAGGCCGCGGGCCAGCGTGTTGTGCACATTGCTGTATTCGCCTAAGAGGAGTATCTTCATCGTTCTTTCTTTGCAAGGGGCAGCAGGCGCATGAGCATGCGAAGCCCTACTTCGCTGTTGGTCATGCGGCGAAACCATGTGTATTTTGTGGTGTAGTGGCGGTCGGGCAGTGGAAACATCCCTTTGGCCCGCAACTCGCCAATGCGGCGGTCTAAGTAGTGGCGGCTGCCGGTGAGCACAATGATGTTGTAGATGTAGTCCATGGTAAGTTGTGCCACTCTTCGCTCCAGGGCTATGCGCTCGTCGGAGGGCAACGTGTCGGTCTTGGCCTGCAGGTGCAGGATCACACCTTTCATGTCGTTGAGCCGTTGCAGTCGGTGGCGCATGTCGGGCGTGCGTATGGCCGACGTGGGTCGCTCTCTGTAGTAATAGGCCTTTGCCGACGTGACGTAGACCTGCTCGGTGCGCAGGAGCAGCTGTGCGGTGAACTCCTCGTCTTCTCCGTAGGCCACGCCTCTGCGGAACTGCAGTGTGCCAGCCATGATGCGCGAGAAGATGTATCCCCATGCCGACCCGTGAATGTTGTTGTTGCGCATGAGCTCGGCGCCGCTCTTTGGTTCGGCATCCTGATAGGTGAGCGGTGGGGTGGGGGTAGTGGAAAAGTCGAACATCACCATGTCTGGCTCGCGGTAGCGTATGAAGTCGAGCACGTGCTCATAAGGGTACTGCATGAGCATGTCGTCGCCGTCGACAAACTGCACATACCTGCCTCTTGCCATTCGCAGTCCTGTGTTGCGTGCCGTCGAGACGCCCTGGTTGGGCTGCCTCACGTAGAGCAGCGAGTCGGCATGACGGCTCAGGGCAGGCAGTGCCGAGGTGTCGGAGCCGTCGTCTACGACGATGATTTCGCGTTCGTAGGGGCGCAGTGTGAGCGAGAGAATGCTCTCGACACATGCTGTCAGCATGTCGGCAGGCACGTTGTAGACGGGTATGATAAAGCTTACGAGAGGTGACTCTTCAGTCGGTGCCATGTTATGTTTAGTCTGCATAATCCTTTTATTCCTAATGTGTTAGCGACTATTGCTTTCAGCCTTTGTGTTGTAGTGAGCCGGTGTGCAAGCGGATTGACGAAACGCCGCTTCAGCCGTGGCTCGCATTCCGCAGCCTCGCACACGTCGGTCTGTATGTTCAGCACGTGCAGGTAGTAATTATCGTCGCACCAGTGGTCCATCACCTGCAGGTGGCTCTCCAGGAGCATGGTCAGTTCGCGGCCCGTGGCCCGAGCGGTGATGCCGTCGGCATTGCAGCAGTAGTAGTAGCATCCGGTCTCGATGGTGGCCACGCTGCGTGCCTGCCGAAGCAGTAGTGGCAGTATGGCCACGTCCTCGAATACGCGGCCTTCGGGGAAGCGTGTTCGGGCAAAGAGGTTCCGTCGAAACACCTTGTTCCAGGCATAGGCATGCTCGTAGGCTTTCGCCGTCAGCCAGTAGTCCTGCATGTCGCTGTAGACGCGTGTGCCGAAGGAGCGGCGCTGCTGTCCGGGCGAGCCGTAGTGCCAGCAGAGGGGATACTCTGTGATGTCGTGCTGCTCGGCTATGGGCATCACGCCGTCGTAGGTGTCGGCCGCGATGAAGTCGTCGGAGTCGACAAAAGTGATGAACTCACCTCGTGCTGCCTCTATGCCCGTGTTGCGCGCTGCGCTCAGTCCGCCGTTGCGGCGGTGTATCACGCTGATGCGCTCGTCTCTCTCTGCCCATGCGTCGCACATCTGCGGACAGCGGTCCGGGGAGCCGTCGTCGACGAGGATGAGCTCGAAATCGGTGAAACGCTGCCCGACGATACTCGTCAGACAGCGGTCGAGCTGGTCTTCCACGCGATAGACAGGAACAACAATTGTTAGTTTCATCGGCACAAAAGTACAAAAAAGTTGTGTGAAATCAAAATATTTGTTGTATTTTTGCATGCTGTATGCCATTAGCAATGAAAAAACGCAGCAGCAGTCTTGCTGAAAATGCTACAACCAAGCCCAGCGACGAGTACAACCATGTGCTGAAGTACACGGGCATCTTTGGTGGTGTGCAGGGCCTGAACATCCTGGTGGGCCTTGTGCGCAACAAGGTCATTGCTGCCCTTTTAGGTCCTGGTGGCATGGGGCTGGCCTCGCTGTTCAACACGGCGGTGAACTTCATGTCGCAGGCTACTAACTTCGGCATCTCCTTCAGTGCCGTCCGTCACATCTCCGAGCTGTTCGACCAGGGCGATGCCGAGCGCGTGAGTCACTTCGTCAAGGTGGTCAGGGCATGGTCGCTGCTGACGGCCGTGCTGGGTGCCTTTGTGTGTATGGCGCTGGGACCGCTGCTGAGTGACTACACCTTCTCCTGGGGCGACCATACCGTACACTTTGTCCTGCTGGCTCCTGCCGTGGCGCTCATGGCCATAGCCGGTGGCGAGACGGCCATACTCAAAGGAACACGCCAGCTGCGCCCTCTCGCCACGATACAGGTGTGGAACGTGCTGCTGTCGCTTGTCATCAGCGTGCCACTCTACTACTTCTTCAGGCAGACCGCCATCGTGCCCGTCATCATTCTCATGGCCCTTGTGTCCATGGTGCTCACCATACGCCACTCCTATCGTCTCTACCCCCTGCAGATGAGCGGGGCCAGGGGTGTGCTGGGAGAGGGCATGGAGATGATACGCTTGGGTGTGGCCTTCGTCCTTGCCGGCATCCTGGGCAGCGGTGCCGAGATGCTGGTGCGCAGCTACCTCAATGTGGTGGGCAATCTCGATGTGGTGGGACTCTACAATGCCGGCTTCGTGCTCACCGTGTCCTACGGCGGCATGGTCTTCTCGGCCATGGAGACCGACTATTTTCCCCGTGTCTCGGCGGTGGGCCGCAACAGGAGGAAGATGCGACAGACGGTCAACCGCCAGATAGAGGTGTCGCTGCTCATTGTCTCGCCCATGCTTGTGGGGCTCATCGTGTTCATGCCCATCATCATCCCCCTGTTCTTCACCGGCGAGTTCCTTCCGGTCGTGGGCATGGCCCAGGTGGCCGTCTTTGCCATGTATCTCAAAGCCGTCAGCCTGCCCATCAGCTATCTTACGCTGGCCCGGGGCGACTCGGCTGCATATCTGGCCATCGAGGCCGTCGACGACGTGCTCCTTGTGGTGTTTATGATTGTGGGCTACAGCCAGTGGCAGCTGTTCGGCACGGGGTTGGCCCTGTGTGCCTCCTATCTCGTCGACCTCATCATCATCTACGTCTTCACCTACCTGCGATATGGGTTCCACATGTCGCAGATGGCCGTGCAGTACATGGCCATACAGCTCCCCCTCGGACTGGCGGCCTACGTGGTGACCTTTGCCGACAATCCCCTCATCTACTGGTCTATAGGCTGCCTGACGTGCTTCGTCAGTCTCATTGCCTCATTCCATATCCTGCAGCAGAAGACGTCGCTGTGGAGCGAGCTAGTGGAAAAACTAAAGAACAAGATAAGACATGATTAAAGTATCTGTGCTCGTAGCTGTTCACAATGCTGAGCCCTTCTTGAAGGAGTGTCTCGACTCGCTCGTCGGTCAGAGTCTGGCAGACATACAGATTATCTGTGTGGACGATGCCTCTACCGATGGCTCACAGGCCATTTTAGAGGGCTATCGACGGCGTGACAGCCGCATAGAGGTGATTCGCACAGAGATCAACGTGGGCATGGCCAAGGCACGCAATATGGCGCTGCAACATGCTAAAGGCGAGTATGTATGCATGCTCGACTCCGATGACTGGTATTCGCCTGACGCGATGGAGCAGGCCGTGGCCGTCTTTGCGCAGCATCCAGAGACCGACTGCGTGCTGTTCCGCTTTGTGCTTGCTTATCCGCAGCAGCAGGGCTACCGCTGTGAGGACTACCCCTCTGAGTCTTTCGTAGTGATGGGGGGAGCCGAAGCATGCCGCAAAAGTCTCACATGGCTGATTCATGGTATCTATATGGTGAGGACTGACATACACCGGAAATTCCCTTACGATGATTCTGCATTGCTCTACAGCGACGAGAATACCACCAGGATACACTATCTGCATTCGCGTGAAGTGCGCTGTTGCGACGGTGTCTATTACTATAGGCAGCACGGCCAGTCGGAGACTCATAAGGTGACGGTCAGGAGGTTTGATAAGCTGAAGGCTAGAGAGAGTCTTGTCGCGCAGTTAGATGCCTATGGGTGCTCTGCCGACATCCATCGGCAGTTGGTCAACATGCTGTGGCTCGACGTGGTCGATCTGTGCATGTTTCTCTACGTCCACCATGCAGCACTCTCTCCAGAAGAGCAACGCTACGGACTGAGCGAGCTGCACCGCGTGTGGCAGACCATCGACCGCTCGCAGCTCCTGCCCAAGACCACGCGCAAGCTGGGCTACATGCCCATGCCACGGTGGTGGCTCTTCCGGCTGGAAGAGTGGGTCTACTTCACACTCAGGGGATTGCTTGGCAAGAATGAGTGAGCGGGTGTGAAGACCGCGGTAAGTACATTCATAAAAACTTCAATATTTCTTCGTAATGATAAAAGATTTCAATTTCTACGCTCCCACACGTGTGGTCTTCGGCCGACAGTCGGAAGAACAGCTGCCACAGTTGCTTGGCGACTATGGCGCTACGCGCGTACTTATATTATATGGTGGGGGCTCGGCTCGCCGCTCCGGACTGCTTGACAAAGTAGAGCAGATGCTCACTCAGGCAGCCATCCCCTATGTCATGCTTGGCGGTGTGGTGCCCAACCCGCTGCTGTCCAAGGTCGAGGAAGGCATCGCGCTGTGCCGTAGTGAGCATGCCGACTTCATCCTCGCTGTAGGCGGCGGCAGCGTCATCGACACGGCCAAGGCCATAGGCTACGGCGTGGGCTACGACGGGCCCGTATGGGACTTCTGGGAAGGCAAGGCTGTGCCGCAGTCGTGCCTGCCCATCGGTGTGGTGCTCACCATACCGGCCGCCGGCAGCGAGATGTCGAGCAGCACTGTCATCACCCGAGACGAGGACCTGAACAAGCGTGGCTTCAACAGCGACCTGTGCCGCTGCCGCTTCTGCATCATGAACCCTGAGCGCACCTACACCCTGCCGGCCTATCAGACGGCGGCCGGAGCAGCCGACATTATGATGCACACCATGGAGCGCTACTTCTCCAAGTATGAAGACATGACGCTCACCGACGCCATCAGCGAGGCCCTGCTGCGCACTGTGAAAGACTGCACCCTGCAGGTGCTGCAGCACCCCGATGACTACCGACTGCGCGCACAGATTATGTGGGCCGGCTCGCTGGCACACAACGACCTCACCGAGTGCGGCACCGAGAAAGATTTTGCCACCCACCGGCTGGAGCACGAGCTGAGCGCGCTCTTCGGCGTCACACACGGCGCCGGACTTGCTGCTATGTGGGGCTCATGGGCACGCTATGTCATGCCCGGGCATGTGGCCAGGTTTGTGCAGTTTGCCGTCAACGTGATGGGCGTGGCCAACGACTTCGCACATCCCGAGCTGACCGCCATGAGAGGTATTGAGGCCATGGAAGACTTCTACGCCCGCATCGGCATGCCCACAAGCATCAGCCAGCTCATAGGACGCAAGGCCACTGACGACGAGATACGCATCATGGCAGACAAGTGCTCGCGTGGCAACACCATCCATGTGGGAGCCATGGAGCTCATAGGCAAGGACGATATGGAAAAGATCTATCGCATGGCAAACACCTAAAGCAAACCATTATGGACAACAACCGACTGAACAACTATCTCGACGAGATAGGTGCGGGCGCACTGCTCACCGCTGAAGAAGAATGCGCGCTCTCTGCACAGATAAGAAAAGGCAGTGCGCGGGCACTCAACAAACTGGTAGAGGCCAACCTGCGCCTCGTCGTTTCCATAGCCCGGCAGTATCAGGGACAGGGCCTGTCTATGGACGACCTGGTCAGCGAGGGCAACCTGGGACTCATGAAGGCGGCAGCCAAATACGACGGCGAGCGCGGCCTGCGCTTTGCCGGCTATGCCGTCGTATTCATACGCCGTGCCATAGAGAAGGCCGTCAGGAGAGAGAGCAGCGAGCAGCGAGTGGAGAGCGGACACGACGGCCAGACACGGTCGGTCGACGCTCCCTTGGGAGCGAAACCCAACATCAGCCTGCTCAGCGTGCTGGCCGACGGCAATGCCCCTCAGGCCGACGAGCGCACTTACAGCCAGGCGGCCGAAAAGGCTGTCGAACAGGCTCTGGGCTGTCTCAACGAGCGAGAGGGTAGGGTGGTGGCCGCCTATTTCGGCATAGACCAGGAGCACCAGACCATGCAGGAGATAGCCGAGGACATGGGACTCAAGCGCGAAAGGGTGCGACAGATACGCGACCGTGCCGTGCGGCGCATGCGGAAAGTCTATCCCGCTTTACTCCGCAGCTGAGCATTTACCCCCTAAACGACCCCCGTCTACCCCCTAGACGCACATCAGCTACCCCCTAGCCGGCACTCCGCTACCCCCTAAACGCGGGTCGTTTAGGGGGTAAA
>CAJOHP010000062.1 GCA_905234355.1 uncultured Prevotella sp.
GTGAGGAACTATTTCTCTCGGAAGAAGTATGCGATAAGTATAGTGGATTTCCGTGGTTACCAGGTGTTTGATTCAAAAAACACTTATACGTGTTTGTTTTATTTAGACAAGCATTACACTGCGGATGATATGCAATATGCGGTGAATGAGCAGGGCAACTTGTCTGATGATATATACTACTCTACTATACCATTTGCAGCATTGGATGATGAGAAGGGATGGGCGTTGAACAACTTTGATGAAACGACGGCTATTGAAGCGGTAGGTATACAAATTAAGGACTATTGTCCTTCGCGCCATGGGATTGCCACACTGAGCAATGATACTTACATATTCAAACCAGTTACTGAAGACGAAATATATTGTTTTCTTGAAAGCGACGGTGTGAGATATCCTATTGAGTGTGGAATATGTCGTAATATAGTTAATCCGAACAAACTTAATACAATAGACGACCTTGATGCTCTGTTTGAAAAGGTGATTTATCCATATCATGTTGAGGATGGGAGAGCAATAATCTATACACCAGGTGAGATGAGAACTCTTTTTCCTAGGGCATACGCTTATTTACAGGCGAAAAAATCGATTCTTTTGAAACGAGATAAAGGAAATACAAGTAATTATCCTCAATGGTATGCTTATGGAAGAACCCAGTCGTTGGTTATGCCCAGTTATAAGTTGTTCTTCCCTAAGTTTGCGAATAAGTCCTTGCAGTGTGCAATTTGTGATGATCCGGATTTGTTGTTATATAACGGACTTGCCTTTATTAATACAGAGGAGAGAAAGTTGTTGATTCTCAAAGCTATCATTGAGAGTGATTTGTTTTGGAATTATATACAAGCAAATGGCAAACCTTATTCTTCTGGGTATTATTCACTGAGTGGTGTGGATATTAAACACTTTGGAATACCAGAGTTCACACCAGCGGAAGAGGATGAGCTCAGGCGCGGGCTCGGCGGCGAGTGCCGTGCGGCCGATGCTGTCGTGGTCGACGAGGCGGCGGAGTGCCTCGTCCAGATAGCTGTCGGCGGCGGCCTGCGTCTGCCGCAGCATCGCGGCGGTGTGCAGGATGCCGGCCGTGGCGTGGGCGTTGGTCTGGACGAGTTGTGGCACCACGTCTAGGCGTATCTTGTTGCGCTGCACGTCTGGCAGCAGGTTGGTGGAGTCGGTCACGTAGTCCTGGCCCTGCGCGTGCAGCCACTGCTCTATCTCGCGCCGCGACACGCACAGCAGGGGGCGCACGATGCGGTCGCGACGGGGACGCATGCCCGTGAGGCCCTGTATGCCGGTGCCGCGTAGCAGGTTGAGCAGGATGGTCTCCACGTTGTCGTCCTGATGGTGGGCCACGCACACGTCGGCTGCGCCGATGTCGTCTGTCAGCTGTGCGAAGTAGCGGTAGCGCAGATGGCGTGCGGCCATCTCTATGCTCACGCCGTGCGTAGAGGCATAGGTCTGTGTGTCGAAGTGTGTGCGGTGCAGGGCTATGCCGCGCAGCTGGCAGAGCTGGAGGCAGAACTGCTCGTCGCGCAGGCTCTCTTGGCCGCGCAGGTGGAAGTTGCAGTGGGCGGCCTCGACCCGGTAGCCCAGCTGCTGGAGCGCCAGCAGCAGGGCCACGCTGTCGGCGCCGCCGCTGAGCGCCACGAGATGCAGCGCTCGGGGGGCGAGCAGGTGCTCGCGCGCTATATAGTCCTGGACTTTCTTCAGCATCTTTATTTCAGATGATAACTGACAAATGATAAATGATAAATGACAAATGAAAAATGATAAATGAAAAATGGTAAATGAAAATGATAAAAAACAATTAGACTACTATGTGGCAATGTCGCGTTCTCTTTCCTAGGACAACTCGTAGCGAGGTAATCATATTTCTCATCTCTCATTTTTCATCTCTCATCTCTCTCATTTCTCTTCTCTCATCTCTCATTTCTGAGCACTCATTCCACATAGACCACGAGTCCCTTGAGGTATTCTCCCTCTGGGTGGAAGATGCTGACGGGGTGGTCGGCGGGCTGGTGCAGCTGGTGGAGTATGCGCACGCTGCGGCGTGCCTGTGCCGCGGCGGTAAAGACAGCGTTGCGGAAATGATCCTTTGTGACCACCTGTGAGCAGGAGAAGGTAAAGAGTATGCCGCCGGGGGCTATCTTCTCCATGGCCTTCATGTTGAGCCGTATGTAGCCCTTGAGTGCGTTGTGCAGTGCGGCGCGGTGCTTGGCAAAGGCCGGTGGGTCGAGCACGATGAGGTCGTAGGCTGCGTGCTCCTGCTGCTGCAGGAATCGGAAGGCATCGTCGCAGAAAGCCTCGTGGCGCGTGTCGCCGGGGAAGTTGAGCGCCACATTGGCCTTGGTCAGCTCGATGGCTTTAGCCGAGCTGTCGACGGAGTGCACGCACTGTGCCCCGCCGCGCATGGCGTAGAAGGAGAAGCCTCCGGTGTAGCAGAACATGTTGAGCACGCGTCGGCCGTGGGCATAGCGCTCCAGCAGGGCGCGGTTTTCGCGCTGGTCGACGAAGAATCCGGTCTTCTGCCCCTTGAGCCAGTCCACGTGGAAGCGCAATCCGTTCTCGGTGGCGGTGTCGTCGGTGCTGCTGCCGCAGATGAAGCCTGCTGCCGTCTCGATGAAGGGCAGGGTGGTCTCGCTCTTGTAGTAGACGTTGGCTATGCGGCCGTCCATCACCTTGAGCAGTGCCTGGGCGATGTCGTGGCGGCAGCGGTGCATGCCTATGCTATGGGCCTGCATCACTGCAGTGGGCCCGTAGACGTCGATGATGAGTCCCGGGAGGGCGTCGCCCTCGCCGTGCACGAGGCGGTAGGCGTTGCCCTGGGGGCTGTCGGCCAGGAGTAGGGCCTGACGCAGGGTGAGGGCCGAGCGCAGGCGCTGCTGCCAGAAGGCGGCGTCGATGGGCACGTCGGCAAAAGAGAGCACCCTCACTGCGATGGACCCCTGCTGGTAGTGGCCCACGGCCATCGGCGCCCCCTCGGTGCTGATGACCCTGACGATGTCGCCCTCCTGCACGCCGTCGTCGGTGTGGTGGATGGCACCGGAGAATATCCATGGGTGGAAGCGCAGCAGGCTCTCTTCCTTGCCGCGCCTGAGGTAGACTTGCTTATATCTGGTCATTCTTATTCTTTGTTCTGGCTTTTCGGTTTGTCTGTCTGGCTTTTTTCCTGACGGGGGTTGCGGTGTCGGCTGGGACAGGCGGGGCGGCCGCGGAACGTGCCTGGGCGGGCGTCTCGTCGTCGGGCTCGGTCACGACCAGGCGGTAGTCGCCCGTGTGCTTCAGCCGCAGCATCTCCTCGTAGAGCATGATGCAGGCCCAGGCATCGGTGGCCGCATAGAGCTTCTGCCGGTCGGTGAGGATGTCGGCCTCCCAGTTGCTCAGCTGCTGCCGCTTGCTTATCTTCCGCCCGAAAATGTTGGCATAGAGCTTCTGCAGGCTCATGTCGTGCACGCCCAGCTCGCCCACGTGGTGCTGTATGTCGATGAACCATCCTGGTGTGAAGGGTGCGAGCTTGTGCAGCGCGCTGATGTCGTCGTGCCACGACAGTCCTATCTTCGGCACAGTGACGTCTTCGAGCAGTCGTATGAGTGCTGGGGTGAGGCCTATGCGGTTGAGGCGGAAGAGGAAGCAGGTGTCTGGCGTGGACACCTGCAGCAGCGCCACCTTGTACTGTGCACCGCGCTTGAAGGAGGGCCGTGTCTCAGTGTCGAAACCCAGTATGGGCATGCTGAGCAGGTAGTCGACGGCCCGTTCGGCCTCGCCCTGTGTGATGATGGTGATGATGCGCCCCTGGAAAGCATCCACCGGCAGGCCGGCGATGAGGGCCTTGTCGTATTTGGAGTAGAGGGTCTTGGTCATCGCGATAGGCTGGTCAGAAAGTATATGAAAAGCCAAGGGATGAGTACTCCTTGAACTGCCAGTATCCCAGCTCGTCGTCGCGGTTGTTGGAGTCGTCGAAGCGGGGGAAGAGGAAGAGGTTGGCGGTGATATACTTCGAAACCCGGAGCGTGAACGTGTTTTCCCACTCGAGCTCGGCACGGTGGTAGCTGGTGAAGGCGTAGAGGCGCGTCTTCCACTTCACCACATCGTTCATCTTCCACTCCAGGCTGGCGGTGAGCTGCGAACCGAAGTCGGTGAGCGAGTGGTGGTGGTGAGGGTAGTCTATGCCAAAGCTCTTGGCCAGGTCGCTGCGGTCCACGTAGCGGTAGTTGACGGCCAGGGGCGAGATGTTGACCGCTCCCGTCAGCCGCTTGTTGAGCCATGATATCTTGTAGTCCATACCGAGGCCCACGTTGAGGTTGAAGGGCGACATGAAGTCGGAGAACACATTCTGCTTGTTGGCCTTGAGGCCTTTGGTAAACTGTGTGTAGGCCAGCACCTGGATGGTGTAGTACCACTTGTCGGCAGCCTGCATGCCCATCTTTCCCGTGTAGCGTATGAGGTCTTCGGTGGTCTTGAACTTGTTGACCGTGTCCGAGGGCGATGTCTGGAATCCCAGCTTCAGCTCGAGCTTGTTGTCCCACTTCCACTTCTGCTTGTTGTCATAGTTGGCCTCGAGTGTGAGGCTGCCCACTGCCGAGTAGTTGCCTTCTCCGCCCTTGTACCAGTTGCCCGACACATAGTTCTGCATGAACTGCAGGTAGCCGTCGCCCTTGAATGTCCAGAAGAGCGGTTCCTCGACGGCCACCTCGACGGGGTCGGCCTGTGGCAGGGGGTCGGCTAGGAGGCCGGCACTGGCAAACTGGGTGTGCTGCACCACTGGGGCGCTGATAAGCTCCTGCCGCAGCTGGCCCGACTGCTGCTGCTCCGTCTCGGTGACCTGCACGAGGTCGGGACGCTTCAGGTAGACGTGCAGCAGGGCGTCGTCGACAGCCTCCTGTGCTGCATCGGCCTCGTCGCTGCACAGCGACATCTTGTGGCCGGCTATGTGGTGGAAAAAGGTGAGCGGAGCAAAAAGCTGATAGTAACTGCTGCTGCCGAGGCTGTCGGCAGGCTGGGCGGCAGAGACGCTGAGCGACTGGACTACCGCCAGGCAAAGGAGAGTTTTCTTCATCACCGGATGTGTAGTAGGTGGGGCCTGTTGATTCCCACGGTTTGGTTAAAATTGATGGAGCAAGGGAATGGCGGAGACCTTATTTCTTTGCCTCTTGCTTCTTGGCGTCCGTTTTCTTGGCAGCGGGCTTATACCGCTTGTTCAGCCCGTTGATGACGTCTTTGGTGATGTCAAACTGCTTGTTGGCCAGAAGGATGTTGTCGCCGCTCTTAGCCAGAATCATGTCGTACTTCTTATCCTTGTTATAGAGTTCCAAGAAGTGATTGAGTGAGTCGCGCAGCGCCACGTTGAATTTCTGTGTCTCCTGGGCCAGTTCGTTCTCCAGCCTTGCCTGAAGTGCGGCCAGGTCGTTCTGCTGACGCTGCAAAGCAGCCTGTACGCTCTCTGCCTGCTCACGGCTGGTAAAGCCGTTGTTCTGCAACTTCTGCTGGAAGTTGTTGGCGGCAGCCTGCAGCTGATTTCCTTTCTGTGTGAGCGTGTTGCGTGCATTGGTGCTTTTACGCTCTATCTCCTTGCTCTTCTCCTTGGCAAACTCAAACTGCGTCATCAGCGAGTCGACCTCTACATAAGCGATACGCACAGAGCTACGAGCAGTGCTGTCGCCCGCTGCAGGCTGTTCGTCGAGTTTTGCACTCTCGTTGTTACACCCTAAGGCCAGTATGGCAAATGCCGCAAAGGCCATCATCACTTTCTTGTTCATAATCTGGTTATACTTGGTTATTTGTTTGTTTGCTCTTTTACAGCATACGGGCTCCTCCGGCGCATCTCGCGATCCTGGTCCATCACACAGTGAATGCCACGCTCTCGCATGGCTTGTGAGTCATGGATATGCTGCGAAGAAAAGCGACCATTCTTGCGAAAAATCACTTTTACGCACAAAAATGCTATTGATATAGCAATTATTAACGTGCTGGATAGGAGAAATTCCGTCATTTTTTACTAATTTTGCGGTGCAAAGTTACACAAATATGCTTAAACTCTAAAAATTTAATATTAAATAATACTGAAAAATGAATAAAAGTGAGTTAAAACCCGCTGCAGTGTTCAAGCAGTTTGCAAACATTAACAATATTCCCCGTCCATCGAAACACGAGGAGAAAATGATAGCCTATCTGAAATCATGGGGCGAAGAGCACCATCTGGACACTCGGGTAGACGAGACGGGCAACGTGATAATCCGTAAGCCGGCCACCACAGGCTATGAAGACCGCAAGACAGTGATACTGCAAAGCCACATGGACATGGTGTGCGACAAGCTGGTCGATGTGGAGTTCGATTTCGACCACGACGCCATCGAGACCTATGTGGATGGCGACTGGCTCCGTGCCAAGGGCACCACGCTGGGGGCCGACGACGGCATAGGCTGTGCCATCGAGCTGGCCATACTGGAGAGCGACGACATTGCACACGGCCCGCTGGAGTGTGTCTTCACCCGCGATGAAGAGACAGGCCTCTCGGGCGCCGAGGGCATGAAGCCCGACTTCATGACGGGCGACTATCTCATCAACCTCGACTCGGAGGACGAGGGTGAAATCTTCGTCTCATGTGCTGGCGGCAGAAACACCACGGCGCGCTTCTGCTTCGAGCGCCGACAGCCAAAGGCAGGACTTTTCTTCATGCGAGGACAGCTGAAGGGACTCAATGGCGGCCACTCGGGAGACGACATCAACAAAAAGCGCGCCAACGCCATAAAACTACTGGCACGCTTCCTCTATCAGACGATGAAGCGATATGAGGGAGTGCAGCTGGCACAGTTCCACTCAGGCAAGCTGCACAACGCTATTCCCCGCGACGGTTACTTCGTCATAGGAGTGCCACACGATGTCAAAGAAAACGTGAAGGCCGACTGGAATGTCTTTGCCGCACAGGTGGAAGACGAGTTCCACGTGACCGACACGCAGATGGTGTGGGCCATGGAAAGCTGCGGACAAGAAGACGTCATCGACCCACTGGTGGCCCGCAGCTTTGTGACTGCCCTGCAGGCTGTGGACAACGGCATCTATGCCATCTGCCAGGACGAGGCACTCGGGGGCATGGTTGAGACATCGAGCAATATAGCCAGTGTGCATACAGCCGAGACCACAGCAGACATCCTCTCCTCGCAGCGCTCCAATGTCATGTCAAACCTGGACAACATGTGCGCCACCATTGTGGCCACCTTTGAGCTGGCAGGGGCACAGGCATCGTCGAGCGACGGCTATCCCGCCTGGAAGATGAGGGCCCAGAGCGACTTGAGAGACACCGTCGTGTCATGCTATCAAGAGCTGTTCGGCAAGCAGCCTGTCGTCAGGGGAATACATGCCGGACTGGAGTGCGGACTCTTCTCCGAACGCTACCCCGAGCTCGACATGGTAAGCTTTGGCCCAACCCTGCGCGACGTGCACACCCCCGACGAACGACTCCTCATTCCTACCGTACAGATGGTGTGGGACCACCTGCTGCTCGTGCTCCAGCGCATACCAAAGAAATGAAGATGACACATCGCTATATTTATATAATAGGTATAAGCTTCCTTGTGCTTCTGCCCGTCAGTTGCGGACAGAAGCACAAAGCAGCTTCACTCGCCGACGACTTCGTGGAGCGCTATGCGTTGCAGCCCGAACAGCTCACCGACCGTGACTACTGCCACTTCGACAGTACACACCGGCTGAACGACTCGCTCGTGGCAGAATTGCAGCAACAGCACAAGCCACTCTTCAAGAAGGACATACCCTACCCTGCCCCCAAAGCAGGACGCATGCTCTACCTCATCAGGATGAACTACACCAGCGGAGGCGATGACACTCTGGTTCACACCTTCTACATAGACGAGCACATGCAGCATATCGTAGCGTTCAAGTAATCAGATGATTATACGTCAATGAGTAAAGACTATATCGAAGTGAAGGGTGCTCGCGTCAACAACCTGAAGAATGTCGACGTAAAGCTTCCTCGAAACAAGTTCATCGTCATAGCCGGCGTGTCGGGGTCAGGCAAGTCGTCGCTGGCATTCGACACACTCTACGCCGAAGGCCAGCGGCGCTACGTGGAAAGCCTTTCAAGCTATGCCCGACAGTTCTTGGGACGCATGAACAAGCCTGAATGCGACTTCATCAGGGGCATCCCCCCAGCCATAGCCATCGAGCAGAAGGTCATCGCTCGCAACCCGAGAAGCACCGTCGGCACCTCAACCGAGATATACGAGTACATGCGTCTGCTCTTCGCTCGCATAGGACACACCATCTCACCTGCGAGCGGTGAGGAGGTGAAGAAACACTCACCCGAAGACTTGGTGCGCAAGATGCAGGAGTTCTCACCCGGCACACGCTTTGCCGTCATGGCTCCCATACACCTTCCAGAAGGACGCACGCTGGAGCAACAGCTCAAGATGTATCTGCTGCAGGGCTATGCACGCATCTTTGCCCATGGCGACTTTCACCGCATCGACGAGTGGACAGAAGGCGAAGACGGCAGTCGCCAGCAGAACGATGCCGGCCAGGTGTTTCTCGTGATAGACCGCATGTCATGCGACAATTCCGCCGACACCATCTCGCGACTGACCGACTCTGCTGAGACAGCCTTCTACGAGGGCCATGGGCAATGCCGCATGATGTTCCAGCCATCCAATCTCTGCTACGACTTCTCCACACGCTTCGAGGCCGACGGCATCGTTTTCGAAGAGCCCAGCGACCAGATGTTCTCATTCAACTCGCCGGCGGGAGCATGCCCCGAGTGTCAGGGCTTCGGCAGGATTATAGGCATTGACGAGCATCTCGTCATACCCGACCCGTCGCTGTCTGTCTACGACGGCTGCGTGGTCTGCTGGCATGGCGAGAAAATGGGCATGTGGAAAGATGAGTTCTGCCGGCGTGCATCTGCCGACGACTTTCCCATCTTCGAGCCTTACTACAATCTGACGCAGAAACAGAAAGACTGGCTGTGGCACGGACTGCCGAGCGACAGCCGTCGCGACAGCAGCGAGCGTGTGTCCATCGACAACTTTTTCCAGATGGTCAGGGAGAATCAGTACAAGATACAATACCGGGTGATGCTCAGCCGCTATCGCGGCAAGACCGTCTGTCCTACCTGTCGGGGCACCCGGCTGAAGAAGGAGGCCAACTATGTGAAGATAGCCGGACGGAGCATCACCGAACTGGTGGAGATGCCTGTTGGCCGGCTTCATGCCTGGTTTGCACAGCTGCAGCTCAGCCCGCAGGAGACACAAATAGCCAAACGGCTGCTTGTGGAGATAAGCTCACGACTGCAATTTCTTGTCGACGTGGGACTTAGCTATCTCACGCTCAACCGGCTCTCCAATACTCTTTCTGGCGGCGAGAGCCAACGCATCAACCTCTGCACATCGCTGGGGTCGTCGTTGGTGGGATCGCTCTATATCCTAGACGAGCCCAGCATAGGGCTCCACTCGCGCGACACCGGTCGGCTCATCAGGGTGCTGCGCGAGCTGCAGTCCATAGGCAACACCGTTGTCGTCGTAGAGCACGACGAAGACATCATGCGCGCTGCCGACTATCTGATAGACGTGGGGCCCGACGCCGGACGTCTCGGCGGCGAGATCGTCTTTCAGGGCAAGGCCTCCGACGTGGACGGGCAAGCGCTTACCGACTATCCAAGGAGCTACACCGTGAAATATCTCCTGCACAAAGAGGAGATACCCGTGCCGCCGCATCGCAGGCCGTGGAATCAATACATCGACGTGCTGGGAGCACGGATGAACAACCTCAGAGGCATCAATGTGCGCATACCGCTCAACGTGATGACCGTCGTAACAGGAGTCAGCGGCAGCGGCAAGTCGTCGCTGGTCAAAGGCATACTCTACCCCGCCGTCAAGAGACGTCTGGGTGAAGTAGCCGAGATGCCAGGGGAGTTTTCGGGAATAGCTGGCGATGTGGAAGAAATAAGGTATGTGGAGTTTGTCGACCAGAACCCTATAGGCAAGTCTACTCGATCCAATCCCGCCACCTACGTGAAAGCCTACGACGCCATTCGTGACTTGTTTGCCGAACAGCCCCTGTCGCAGCAGATGGGATTCACCTCGCAATACTTCTCTTTCAACGCCGACGGCGGACGTTGCGACGAGTGCAAGGGTGCCGGCACCATCACCGTTGAGATGCAGTTCATGGCCGACCTCGTGCTGGAGTGTGAGGCCTGCCATGGCAAACGCTTCAAGCACGACATTCTCGACGTGCGCTTCCAAGGGCGCAACATAAGCGACGTGCTCAACATGACCATTAGTGAAGCAATAGAGTTTTTTAGAACTTATAATCAGCATATTATAGCAAAACGGCTGAAGCCTCTTGAAGACGTCGGACTGGGCTATATCAAGCTGGGGCAAAGCTCCTCGTCGCTCTCGGGCGGTGAAAACCAGCGTGTGAAGCTCGCCTACTTCATCGGCCAGGAGCGGCAGGCCCCCACACTCTTCATCTTTGACGAGCCCACCACAGGATTGCACTTCCACGATATACGTCGGCTGCTCCAGGCATTCGACGCCCTGATAGCGCGCGGACACACCATTGTGGTCATCGAGCATAACATGGAAGTGGTCAAGTGTGCCGACCACGTCATCGACTTAGGACCCGACGGAGGCGACCGTGGCGGCAATCTCGTCGCCTGCGGCACCCCCGAAGAAGTGGCCCGATGCAGAGAAAGCCTTACAGGACAATACTTAAAAGACAAGCTATGAAACAGTTAGAACTAAAATCCGTTATCACCGAGTATCAGCCCGGAGAACTCAACGCGAGCGATGCCCAGCTGGTCCAGCTGGCCATCGAGGCCACCCGCAGTTCCTATGCCCCTTACTCCGGCTTCCATGTAGGTGCGGCGCTGGAGCTCGTCGATGGCGAACACTTCGTGGGGTGCAACCAAGAGAATGCGGCTCTCCCCTCAGGCATCTGCGCAGAGCGGTCCGCCATCTATGCTGCCGGCGCGCAATGTCCCGACAAGGCCGTCGTGGCCATNNNAGATGCCTATCTCGCCATGCGGGATATGCCGGCAGGTACTCATCGAGACCGAGACACGCTTTGCACACCCCGTGCGCATCCTGCTCTACGGACGCAAGGCTACCTATGTGGCCGACAGCATCAAGCAACTCATGCCACTTTCCTTTACCGAGTTCTGAACTCCCTGCTCCCGTGCCACAACAATAATAACATAAACAAACAACAACTACTTAGATGAAAAACAAGCAATTACTGACAGCAGCCCTATTGTTGTCATTACCTTTTGCCGTTGCTTCGGCACAAGAGACCTACTACGACATCACGTCCTATTACCTGCAGAATGCCCGTTTCGACAAGCACATCGACTATGACGTCGCTGCCACGGGAGACGTCAAGAACACAGTGAAAGACGTAGACTACTGGTCGCTTTCCAAGGCATCGAAGACGTCGCTCGCCGTTGGCGCCACCTTTGAGTATGGCACTGCCGCCACCTTCTATGGGGCATCCATACCTTCTGCAGGCTATGACGGCAAGACCACAGGAGCATGTCTCACCCTTTCTGCAGCACTTACCAACGAGCTGCTTTTCTATCAAGACGTTATCATGCCAGCAGCAAAATACAAATTTGTCGTGGCCTACTACAACTGCAATCCTGCGAGCACAGCCGGCACCAGCCTTTCCGGCTGGGTGGGCAGCAGTAGTGCGACATCGGAGCTCACCTCTTTTGAATATGGCAAATGGCTCACCGACACCATCGACTTCGAACTCAGCGAGACAACCAGCGGAAAGCTGCAGGTGGGACTGAAGGCAGCCTCTGGCCTGACAGCCAAGTCGGCCATGCTTGCCATCGACTTCGTGAAACTGCTGCGCAATGTGCCATACGGCGAAATAGACGATGTGGTGCCGGCACCAGAGGTGGTCACCGACATGCGCTTTGCCCGGGGGGCAACCATGGCGTTCGGCCGCGTAAAGTCGGCCAAGGGCGACGGCATCACCCAGCAGGGATTCTGCTACAGCGAGCACCCCGAGCCCACCATCGACGACCAGGTGACCTCCGAGACACTCAGTCAGAGCGGCACCATACACGTGCTCACAGGACTCAAGCCGGCCACCATGTACTACATGCGAGCCTATGCCATCAATAGATATAATAAGGTGGGATATGGCGAGGTCATCAAGTTCTGCACTGTGCCCAAGGGCAATATCACCTACTGGTACAACAACGGTGGCGACGCTGCTGCCAACACACGCGTCAACAATGCAGCTACCGAGGCATGCCGCATATTCAACGAACTGACCTGCGTAAAGAAGCACTTCAGCATAGGCTACAGTGCCGGCACCCCGACGGCCGACTGCTACTATGCCGAAGAACCCTGGATGAACATGGGCGCCAACGCCTCCTATCAGCGCACCGGCACCATCATGCACGAGATGATGCACGGACTGGGACTCGTGCCCTACAGCACACAGTGGAACAAAAACATCCTGCGCGAGAGACTCGACGGAGAGGGGCGCGGTTCGGGCCACTGGCTGGGCGAACGCGTGTCGGCCTTCCTCGACTTCTGGGACAACACCACTGGCTCACAGCTCAACGGCGACTACCAGCACATGTGGCCCTACGGCATCAACGGAGCATCGGAGGACAACGGAAAGCGCGAACTCTACTATGCCAATGCCCTCATCTGCCAGGCACTGGGCGAGGACGGACTGGAGCACACCTACTCCACTTTTGCCGACCCCTGCTACATCTTTACCCAGGAAGACAACGTGAAGTACTACATCAAGAGTGAGTCGGCCGACCGTGGACGCTACACCTCCTATCTCATACCCACGGCCGCCGGCACGCTGCAGTGGCGGCAGATGAGTGCCGAAGAGGCTGCCCATAACGACAGCACCGCATGGCACATCACCTTCACGCCGTCCAACCAGTACTACCAGCGGCGCAATGCAGCCACAGGTCGCTACATGACCTACAGCAGCGG